>CAJBIL010000058.1 GCA_903953145.1 uncultured beta proteobacterium | reverse complement strand
TCGGGCAATTGTGGCAGCGACTTCAGGCTGTCATGCTCGGCTTCAAAAAGCAGATCACAGGCACCGTCATGCAGATGCTCAATACGAGGACGACGTTTGGGGTTGGCAAAAGGCTCCCCCTCGGTTGCACGGAACAACAGCGCATGCGCACCAATCTGGCCGAACACGGCACGCATCATGTCCATGTAAGCCGGGTGTGTTGCAGCGGCCATGATGACCCCTCGCCCGGCAAAGGGATCGAGCATTTTCACAAGGCTGTGCGCACTATTTCGCACCCCAAGAATCGCACGCTTGGAGAGTAGATCAGCCAAACCGCCAGCGATCGCGGATAGCGGCACAAACGCCAGCCCCTTGCTGTTAATGGCCTGCTGTGCAGCGCCAGCGCTAGCGCAAGGCATGATGCCAAGCTCCCGGAAAATATGACCGCTGGTAACCCGGCCATAACCTTCAAGCAAACCGTGCACCACCACCGGCACGCTGAAACGCTGGAGCAGCATGGCCAGCAAAGGTGTCAGATTAGGGCTCTTGCGCGCCCCGTTGTAACTCGGAATAACAATTGGCCGCACGCGCCCTGCGGGGGCATGCAGGATGCTGGTGCGCTCACTGGCAGCAGCAAGAAAGCCAACCATTTCGTCATTTGATTCGCCCTTCATGCGCAACGCGATGAGAATGGCGCCCAATTCGAGATCGGGCACACCACCATCAAGCATGGCCCCGTAGAGTTGCTGCGCATCCGCGCACGACATGTCGCGCGAGCCTTCGGCACCACGGCCAATTTCCTTGATCAAATGTGCGTAACTCATTGCGGGTGTATCTCCGATTTTGTGATCAGGCGGCCACAGGGGTTAGGGCAATTACCATCTGTTTGAGTTCCGGCACACAGGAGCCGCAGAAAGTTCCGCATTTTAGCTTATCCTGCAATACGGCGAGGCTGGCGCCCTGCCCCAGTTCAGCGTTGATCTGCGCTTCAGTGACATCGGCGCATTTACACACCACGCGGCTTTTTTCCGGCAGCTTGACGGGGGGCTTGCCAATCGGCGCAACTGCCCAGCGAATAAGCGAAGCATCAAGCGTATCGTCGGCCATTACATCCTTGAGCCAACTCTGCGCCAGCGTTTCACCCGCCAGACGAACACCGATCAGGTTGCCGTCCGGCGCCACGGCGCGTTTGCTCACCTGGCGCCGTTTATCGGCATAGACAATCGCAGAATCATCGTCATCCAGACCAAACAAGACGTCGATCTGCTGCAAACGCATCTCCGGCAAAGCCTCGGCCAAAGCGGCACGAAAGATGACCAGCGGCTTCGAGCGGCCATACAGCCCGACGGTGGCGTATGTAAATTCCGGCAGTAACGCCCGCGCCCTTGCCAGCAGGGCAAGTGATTCAAAAGGGCTGTCTGCGGCCATATCTGCTTTGCGAATCACGACCAGTTGCCACGGAAGAACCGCCTTCTCGATGGCTACAGCGGCATGCTTGAGCTCCGGCTGCTGTGAAAAGGGATCAACTGCCGGGCTGGTCAGCGCATTAACCCCTGCACTGTTCATGAAACGATTACCCCAGTGCATCGGCATCCAGGCTCGCCCTCGCTTCAAACCTTCACCGTGCTTGATGCGCACAACAATGCTGCCACGCGGGTTGCTGACGCGCACCAGATCACCCTCCTCCAGCGCACGATGGCGCATATCACAGGTGTGCATCGACAACAGCGGTTCTTCGTCCAGATTGAACAGCCGTGCAACCGTCCCGGTACGACTCATACCGTGCCACTGGTCACGCAGTCGCCCGGAAATGAGACTAATCGGGTAAGCGTGATCCTGAAGCTCTGAGGTAGGCTGATGCTTGACATTAACAAAACGCGCCCGACCGCTTGCCGTCGGGAAAACGCCGTCTTCGTAAAGGCGTTGCTTGCCGCTGATGGCGCCTTCGGGCATCGGCCATTGTTGCGGCCCGGCGGATTCCAGCAGGGCGTAACTCATACCGGTGATATCCAGATCACGTCCGCGCGTGCTTTCACGATGTTCGTTAAAAATTGCTTCCGCAGTGCTGTAGGGAAAGAGTCTGGCCGACAGCTCCGCCGAGGAATGTTCGAGACGCCCCCCCAGACGACGGGCGAAATCGACAACAATTTCCCAGTCGTGACGCGCTTCGCCCGGCTTCTCAATGGCCGGCAGAACACGCGTAATACGACGCTCGGAGTTGGTTACCGTGCCTTCCTTCTCGCCCCACGAGGTCGCCGGGAGCATGAGATCAGCGTAATCAGCGGTATCTGTATTGGCATAGGCTTCCTGCAAAACAACAAACTCGGCAGCCGCCAGCGCCGCACGGACTTCGCTCTGATCCGGCAAGGACTGTGCAGGATTGGTGCAGGCAATCCAGACAGCCTTGATCTCACCACGCTTGATCGCGGCAAAAAGATCCACCGCCGCCCGGCCGGGTTTTTCTGGCACCGATGGAATACCCCACAACCGGGCTACCTCCGCACGATGCACGGGATTCGCCATATCCCGGTGCGCTGAAATCAGGTTGGACAACCCGCCAACCTCGCGTCCGCCCATCGCATTCGGCTGGCCGGTCAAGGAAAACGGGCCAGCCCCCGGCTTGCCGATTTTGCCAGTAGCCAGATGCAGGTGAATCAACGCTGCATTGTTGTGCGTGCCGTGCGAAGACTGATTAAGTCCCTGGCAATACAGCGAGAGCGGTGCTCTGGCATTGCCGAACCAGCGTGCCGCCTGAATGATGTCTGCAGCCTTCAATTCGCAAATATCCGCCACAACAGCAGGCGTATAGGCCATCACGGCCTGTTCAAGCACATCGAACCCTTCGGTGTGCGCCGCAATATAATCGCGGTCAACCAGACCCTCGGTAAGCAGGATATGCAACAAACCGTTGTACAGCGCGATATCGGTACCCGATTTGAGTGCCAAATGTAGATCAGCAATTTCCGCACTTTCGCTGCGACGTGGATCAATCACAATGATTTTCAGCGCAGGATTTGCGGCCCGCGCATCCTCAACGCTACGGAAGACAATCGGGTGAGCTACCGCCGGATTGGCGCCAGCGATCAGCAGACAATCAGCAAGACCAATATCCTCATAACTGCAAGGCGGTGCGTCGGCCCCGAGTGTCTGCTTGTAACCCGCAACGGCCGAAGACATGCAGAGGCGGGAGTTGGTATCTACATTGTTGGTGCCGATCAGCCCCTTCGCCAGTTTATTGAAGACATAATAGTCTTCTGTCATTAACTGGCCGGAGATGTAAAAAGCCACGCTATCCGGACCGTGCTCTCGAATAATTGCGGCAAAACGATCTGCCGCATGATCCAGCGCATCATCCCAACTCACCTGCTGCCGTGCAACACATTTCTGAAGACGTAATTCAGGCGTCAGCAGCCGATAATCGTGGCGTGCAGTCTGGTGTAAGGTTGCACCCTTGGTGCAAAGGCGGCCGAAATTGGCGGGATGCTCAGGGTCGCCACGCACGCCCGTAATCTGATTGTTTTCGGTTTCAACCAGCAGGCCACAACCGACACCGCAGTAACAACAAGTGGATTTAATCTGTTTCTTCATGGTTTCACTCCTGCGCCCAGTTGAGCAACAGCTGTGCCATGAGGCTAAATCATCGATTTAGAAGAGATTTGACGCACAACAAATTAATAAGCGCTTCTCGACAGTGCATAAAAACCTGGCAATGCCTCACGATGGGGCACGCTTATTTGATGCGCTGTAGTTTGGGGCGACCCGTTGGAGGCGTTGCCGGTGGCTCGGGTAATGGCTCATGATTTTTACTGAATGGCGCATCGTCTGCGCCATCAGCACCATCCATTGCCTCGCTACTCGCCTCGCCATCAGGCTCAAAAGCCATACCGGCTCCGTTCTCACGTGCATAGATCGCAGCCACATTGCTGATCGGCACCGAAATCTCGCGTGCAACACCGCCAAAGCGCGCCTGAAAGGTAATCCCTTCGTTCGCGATATTCAAACCTTTGGTCGCGTCGTAACCCACATTGAGGACAATCTGCCCATCACGGACAAACTCCCGAGGGACGCGAGCCCGCCCATCGGCAATCACCGCGAGATAAGGGGTGAAATCATTGTCGCAACACCATTCGTGAATCGCACGAATCAGATAAGGTTTGGTCGATGGCAGATCCACGATATTTCCCGTTTTAATTTTGAGGGGCAGAAACGACGCATCCGGCCGAAGCCGGATGCGTATTTGCAACAATACTTACTTGCGCATCGCTTTTTCGGAAGGCGTCAGCGCGTCGATAAAACCCTGACGGCTGAAAATTCGCTCGCCATACTTCATCAGCGACGCAGCCGACTTCGGCAATTCAATCCCGTAGTGATCAAGGCGCCAGAGCAAGGGCGCTATCGCCACGTCCAGCATTGAAAAATCTTCACCCAACATGTGCTTCTGCTTAACGAAAACCGGTGCCATTTCAGTCAGACGGTCACGAATCTGCTGACGCGATTTGTCGGCTGTCTTCAGATTCTTTTCAAGCGCCTCGATGTACGCGAAAACTTCACGCTCCATCGTAATCAGCAGCTGGCGAGCACGCGCCCGCATGATTGGATCAGCGGGCATCAACTGGGGATGCGGAAAACGCTCATCAATATATTCGTTGATGATGTTTGGCTCATACAGAATGAGGTCACGCTCAACAAGCACCGGCACACGGTTGTAAGGATTGATTACAGCAATTTCTTCGGGCTTACCAAAGAGATCGACATCAATCACCTGAAAATCCATACCTTTTTCGTACAAAACAATACGACAACGGTGGCTGAATGGGCAGGTAGTTCCCGAATAGAGGTTCATCATGATCAATACCCTAAAAAACGAACCGGCATCGCTCACAGGTGCGTTCGCAAGCCCCTGCCAGTGATGCCGTAGCCTGAAATCAGGCAGAGTTAGCTGGTGTTACTTGATATCTTTCCAGTATTCTTTCTTCAGCATATAAGCAAAGCCAAAGAGGACAATCAGGAAGGCCAGAACACCCATACCCAATTGTTTGCGAAAACCCGCATTAGGCTCCGCCATCCAGACCATGAACCCCACCAGATCGACAATTTGCTTGTCGTATTCGGCTGCTGTCAATTTACCTGGAACAGACAACTCGAGCTTATGCGATTCATGATTCTGTGTTTGCTGGCCTTGCAACTGCCACAAAACATGCGGCATGCCCACATTCTCAAAAATTGCATTATTCCAGCCGGTTGGCCGATTGGGATCACGATAGAACGAGCGCAGATAGGTGTACAACCAGTCAGCCCCACTACCATCTTCTGAAGCACGTGATCGAGCAATCAAGGAAAGATCCGGCGGTGTTGCACCGAACCATTGCTTTTGTTCGCTCGGTCGTGCAGCAACACGCATCGGCTCACCGATTTTCTCGGCTGTGAACATCAGGTTTTCTTTGACCTGCTGCTCGGTCAGACCAAGTTCGGTCAGACGGTTGTAACGAACATAGCTCGCACCGTGACAATTCAGGCAGTAATTAACGAAAGTCTTGGCACCGTTTTGCAGTGCCGCCTTATCACCCTGAACATCTGGCGCCTTGTCCAGATGAAGCGCGGCGCCGTTGGCAAAGGCAGTAAGCGGGGCAAACAGGAGCGCCAGCAGGAATTTCTTCATGTTGTTCGCTTTCATTTGAACGTCACCCTTTCTGGTTCCGGTTTGTACTTATCAATCTTCGACCACCATGGCATGGTGAGGAAGTAAAGGAAGTAGTAGGCACTCAGTATCTGAGCAATCGGCGCACCCGGAATCACGTCAAAGAAAGCATATGACGGAGGCTTGGTACCGAGGAATCCCAGAATGAAGAAGGAGATTACAAAGATAACAAGCAGTGTTTTGAAAATCGGGCCACGATAACGGATCGACTTGACCGGGCTACGATCAAGCCAGGGAAGGAATGCCAGAATGACAACCCCCGCCCCCATTGCAACAACCCCCCAGAACTTCGCATCAATGCCCAGGATTGGCCACACCATGGCACGCAGAAGCGAGTAATAAGGCGTGAAATACCAGACGGGAGCGATGTGTGGTGGTGTTTTGAGCGGATCAGCCGGGATGAAATTGTTGTATTCAAGGAAGTATCCACCACCTTCAGGAGCGAAAAACACAATGCTCGAGAAAACGATCAGGAAAACCACGACACCGACAATGTCCTTGACCGAGTAGTAAGGATGGAAAGCAATACCATCGAGCGGAACGCCATTTGCATCCTTCTTTTTCTTGATTTCAACGCCATCCGGATTGTTCGAACCAACTTCGTGCAAAGCCAGAATGTGCGCAGCAACCAGACCAAGCAGAACAAGCGGCACGGCGATAACGTGGAAAGAGAAGAAACGATTTAAAGTTGCATCACCAACCACAAAGTCGCCACGAATCCACAGTGACAGAGGATCACCGATAAGTGGAATTGCTGAGAACAGATTCACGATCACCTGCGCGCCCCAGAAGGACATCTGGCCCCAGGGCAACAAGTACCCCATGAAGGCTTCAGCCATCAAACACAGGAAAATCAGCGTACCAAAAACCCAGATCAACTCACGCGGCTGGCGATATGAACCGTAAAGCATGCCACGGAACATGTGCATATACACGACAATAAAAAATGCAGAAGCACCTGTCGAATGCATGTAACGGATGAGCCACCCCCAGGACACGTCTCGCATGATGTATTCGACGCTGGCAAAGGCCACCGGGATACCATTTGCATTCAGCGAAGCATCCGGCTTGTAGTGCATGACCAGAAAAATACCCGTCACGATCTGCAAAACCAGCACCAGCATCGCAAGCGAGCCGAAGTAATACCAGAAGTTAAAATTCTTTGGCGCATAGTACTCGGACAAATGCCCGCGCCACATTGAGGTCGCCGGAAAGCGGGCATCAAACCATTCAAGTGCGTTGCCCTGCAAAGAACCGTCGGACTTATACTTTTCGTAATGAGTATCAGTAGCCATTGCTTACGCCCCCTTCTTGTCTTCGCCGATCAGAATGCGCGTATCGGTGAGATACGTATGCGGCGGCACTTCAAGGTTATCCGGCGCCGGCTTGCTCTTGTAGACGCGACCAGCGAAGTCAAAAGTGGACCCGTGGCAGGGGCACAGAAAACCGCCCAGCCAATCCCCACCCATACCCTCATCAGCGCCCTTCTTGAACTTCGAGGATGGCGAACAGCCAAGATGGGTACAAATACCAACAGCAACCAGAATATTAGGCTTGATCGAACGTGTCTCGTTCTTGCAATACTCAGGCTGCATTGTTTTTTCGGATTTTGGATCGACCACTGCATCTGCCAGCTTCGGCAGCGTATCGAGCATGTCTTTGCTACGATTGATGATCCAGACCGGCTTGCCGCGCCACTCAACGGTCATCATTTGACCTGACTCGAGATTGCCGATATCAACCTCGACGGGCGCACCAGCCGCCTTGGCGCGTTCGGATGGCAGCATGCTGGAAAGGAAAGGCACAAGTGCCGCCAATGCTCCCGCGCCGCCGACAGCCGCAGTAGCGACAACCAGCCGTCGCCTGCCGCAGTCTACTTTGCCTTCTTTGCTCATAGCGCTGATCCCTAAGACGAATAAAAAATAGGTAGAAACCAAACCCCGAAACTATACACCAGTTTTCCTTGAAACTGAATGTCCGGCGGAAGCAAAACGCCTAGTCCACTAGCAATCTTCGCTCACGAAATGCTTGCGCTAACGTACCGGCATCAACATATTCAAGCTCCCCGCCAACCGGCACACCACGCGCGATACGCGAGACATTGATACCCCGGCTTTTAAGCATTTCGGAAAGATAATGTGCCGTTACTTCACCTTCGTTCGTGTAGTTAGTAGCCAAAATAACCTCCTTGACCACGCCATCGCTTGCCCGTGCCAACAGGCGATCAAGCTGCAATTCACGTGGCCCGATCCCGTCAAGAGGCGAAACTCTTCCCATAAGTACGTAATACAATCCGGAATAGGCGTGTGTCTGTTCCATCATGTTCATATCGACAGGCGTCTCGACTACGCACAACAGCGACGCATCACGCTTACTCGAAAGGCAACGTGCGCAAACCTCGGATTCAGTGAAAGTATTGCAACGCTGACAGTGGCGAATCGCATCAAGCGCAAGCAGTAACGAATCGGCAAGACGCTTCGCCCCCGGCCTTTCACGTTGCATGAGGTGGTAAGCCAAACGCTGTGCAGATTTAGGGCCAATCCCGGGCAGACATCGCAATGCCTCGATCAATGACTCAAGGCTGGATGGGGTAGTCATCAGAACGGAAGTTTGAATCCGGGTGGCAAATTAAGGCCGGCTGTAAAGCCCGCCATTTTTTCCTGACTCACTTCTTCACCACGCCTTACCGCTGCATTGAAAGCAGCGGCAACGAGATCCTCGAGCATCTCTTTGTCATCCATCACCGAAGGATCAATCGAAACGCGACGCACATCGTGGCTACAAGTCATCAGAACCTTAACCATACCGGCACCCGACTGGCCTTCGACTTCAACCTGCGCAAGTTGCTCCTGCGCTTTTTTCATATTGTCCTGCATTTGCTGTGCCTGTTTCATTAAACCGGCGATTCCGCCCTTCATCATGGTGCTTGCCTCTTATGGAATTAAACAGATAAACAAATCAAACCGGTTTGATCGACGACTCTATCAGTGTGGCGTCGAACAACTCAATGACTTCACGCACAAAACCATCCTGTTCAATCGCAGCGACCGCACGATTCTGAAGCGCCTGTCGATCTTGCTGAGCAGTCTCTGCTGGCGTATTACTTTCAATCTCGGCCAACTCAATATGAAGTTGCAATGGGCGGCCAAAATGCTCGGAAAGCGACTGCTGCAGCTTGTCCTGAGCGGGCTTCATTTGCAGATGACGATGTGTCGGCGAAAGTCGAAGGATGATCTGAGCGCCATCCGAAAGACGTAACTCACAGTGCTGAGAAAGCTCTCGCGCCATACCACCGAGCTTGAGCGCAGAAAGAATGCTGTGCCAGTCGTCACTGGAAACTGGCAATGTCGCCGGACATTCGGCGGTGAGTGGAGCGGTCATTGATGCCGAAACAACTTCAGCGTACTGCGGTTCGGATTCCGGAACCGTGCTGCTAACGCGATAGCTTGCTACTGGGGCTTTGACGAGCGGCGCACTTTGCCTTTCGGAGACTGGCAACACATTGGATGAAGCCAACTTCGAAGCAGAAGGCGTCGAAGCTAACTTGGCAGAATACGCCAACTGTTCCGGTCGAAAAGCGAATAAACGTAATAAAGTCATCACGAAACCGGCTTCATCATCCGGCGCCAAAGGTAATTCCTTGCGACCATGCACAGCAATCTGAAAAGCCAGCTGAACAAATTCAGGATCAAGACTGTTGGCCAGATCAATCAACCGTACTCGCTCCGGTAACTCGTCAACAATAGCTTGAGGTGCAAACTGTGCTATCTGCAAACGAGTCAGCAGACTCCCCATCTCCTGTAGCGCCGTATCAAACGAAAGGCTGCGGGTAGACATATCATCAGCAACACGCAACATCCCTGCAGCATCGCCAGCCAGTAGTGCATCAAAAATAGAAAACAGGTAGTCGAGATCAACAGTACCCAGCATATCGCGTACCTGAGCCTCTTCAACCTTGCCAGAACCATGTGCAATCGCCTGATCAAGCAAGGAAAGCGCATCGCGCATACTCCCGGCGGCCGAACGCGCCAAGAGACTCAACGCCCTTGGGTCAGCGCTGATATTTTCAGCATCGAGAATAAATTTCAGATGGCTGGAAATAGAAGCCGGGGTCATCTGTTTAAGATTGAATTGCAGACAACGCGACAGAACCGTTACTGGAATTTTCTGCGGATCTGTGGTCGCGAGAATGAATTTAACGTGCTCTGGTGGCTCCTCAAGCGTTTTTAACATAGCGTTGAAGGCTGACTTTGACAGCATATGAACTTCGTCGATTACATAGACCTTGAAACGGCCTCGCGTTGGTGCATAAACCGCATTCTCAAGGAGTTGGCGCATCTCGTCGATACCCGTATTGGTCGCAGCATCGATCTCAAGAAGATCAATGAATCTACCGGAATCAATTTCAGAACAAGTGGAACAAACACCACAAGGCGTTGCGGACAGGCCTCCTTCACAATTAAGCGATTTTGCCAGAATACGTGCCAGCGTCGTTTTTCCTACCCCGCGCGTACCTGTGAACAAATAAGCATGATGCAAACGCTGCTCGGTGAGCGCATGCGTGAGCGCACGAACAACGTGCTCTTGGCCGACCAGGCTGGAAAATGCTTTCGGCCGCCATTTGCGAGCCAGGACTTGATAACTCATGCGGAAAATTCTAGCAGATCAGGAATAGGGACTTCCAGATGTTTTCTGGGGCTCACGCACGGCTTAGTCAGCAATTGGTTTCGCAATCACGCAAACGCTATAAAAACAGAGATTTTTTGCAGAATAATCTCAGCAGGCCTGAGATCAAAAAGAAAGTGGCGAGCCTTACCCCCGGCACTTGCAGATAAC
Organism: uncultured beta proteobacterium; assembly: GCA_903953145.1. GTDB lineage: Bacteria > Pseudomonadota > Gammaproteobacteria > Burkholderiales > Rhodocyclaceae > CAJBIL01. Next base: position 9,080 of record CAJBIL010000058.1, on the reverse strand, counting down.
GGCTGTGGCTGCTTCCTTCCGGACCTGACCAGATTCACCATCCTGCAATGCGGGGAGACCCGCCAACAAAATCTTAACACATCATCCACCGCCACGCTGGAAATAACGCCAGAAGCGCTGAAGAAACAACGCCTCTTCCTCCTTGCTAAACGCTTCAAATATAATTTCGATCGCTGTTTGCTGCAGTTCAAGCCAGCCGATGCGACGTGGAGATAGCACCTTGCAAGAAATCACGACACACTGCTCGGACCGTCTCAGCACCCATCGATCTGAAAAACGATCGGCAGTCCAACCATCTAGCAACGGTTGCAACTGCCGATCAAACTCAAATCGCGAAACAGACATTTCAAAACTTGGCACCCTCGTCAACCACCAGCAATTGGCGGCCAGATTGCCAATGCATCCTGAGGGTTAAGACGACGTTCCGCACGTTTTTCGGGCGGAACGAACTCTCCATTAACAAGCACTAGATGAACCATACGTGGAGGCAGTGCCCAACTATTGATTACGGCCTCAACGGTACAATCGTCATCTACATCAAGTGACAAACTATTGGTCCGCCGCGCCTCATCGGGAAGATAGTCAGACAGCGATGCAAACAACTTAAAAGTGATCTGCATCACGAAACACGCGCCAAACCCTTCGCCAGATAAGCTTCCTTGACGGCCAATGGATTAGCAACTAAACGTGCCTTCCATTCACCAAGACGAGTTTTTCCCTGGATCAGACCGCGCAATACACCAACGTGCTCGGTGTGACCAATTGTATTGGCCCCAACAAGCAGATCGCCATCAAAAGCAAGCCGCAGATAGCGGAAGTTTTTCTCATCAAGCAACTGTGCGAAGTCACCACCCGGGACACCTTGCCATTGACCAAAAGAAGTCGAGATCAAGCCCATGGTGTCTAGCACGTTAAACACGAACGACCCCTGAGAGGCCGAGGATTTACCGGCCATGTTCAGTGCTGCAATACGTGCCTGCTCAACCGCGTCCGGCTGAATAGCGTTCAGCGTACGCCGACCGGTGCCGAATTCGATTGCTTCAGTGACATCACCTGCGGCATAAACACCGGGAATACTAGTCTGCATAAACTCATCAACGAGCACGCCGGCATCCATTTCGATACCACTTCCAGCCAGCATGGCAAGATTGGGCTTCACTCCGGTTGCACAGATAACGACATCGACTTCAAACTTCTCGCCATCATCAAGCGTCACTGTGAGAACCGCTTCATTCTGAACGATGGAAACGACTCTCCGCCCAGTACGTACCGCAACACCTTTACGGTCGCACCAACGCTGAATCATGCCGCCCGCAACTTCGTCCATCATGCGCGGCACCATGCGATCACCCATCTCGACCATGGTCAACTGTGGGCCGCGCAATTTCAGCGCCTCCATAATGATGCAACCAATAAAACCAGCTCCCATCTGCAACACGCGGCTACCTGGCTTTACTGAGGCAGCAATTGCACGAGCATCCTCAAGCGTCCAGCATGACAGCACGCCCGGAGAATCCATACCCGGGATAGGTGGGCGTACTGGATGCGAACCTGTCGCAATCAATAAACGATCATAGTGCAAAATGCTGCCGTTATTGAGGCGTACTGATTGCGCGTTCACATCGATAGACTCTACCCGGGCCACCACCATGCGAACTTTCAGTCGACCAAAGTGATCGGCATCTTTTCGTAAATAGGTACCCGCTTCACCGATTTTACCAACGAGCAAATAAGGAATCGCCATCCTTGAATATGGCGGCTCTGCCTCGTCACCAATCAGCGTGATGTCTGCATCCGGATCAATACTCCGCAAGGTCTCTGCGGCAACAACCCCTGCAGGGCCGTTGCCAATGATGACATGCTTCATCATATCAGAGCCCTAGGCGAGCACGGGTTTCGGTCGTTGGAACACCATCAGTATTCCAACCGCGCAATTCGTAATAAATGGGAAGCATTTTGTCAATCTGAGCAACCATACCGGCTTGCGGACCAGTCTTGCATGGCTCATTCAACAAACGTGGTGGCAAGGTATCATCTTTGCCGGTAATACCTGCTGCCAGATTGAATTCGCGCTCAAGATTCCAGATGCGCTCACCAGTAGCCAGCAAGGTCTCCATAGACCAATCACCTTCGCAGGCCGCCTGTATTTGCGGCTGTATATCGCCCAGATTCCAAGCGAACGTAGTGAATACACAAAGCCCCGTCGAATCAACAACAGCAGTAGCATCCTGAAAAGCCTTCAACATTTCAGGCTTACCCTCGGTAGCCTTTGGATCCATCTTTACCGGAATACCAAGCACTTCGGGAGAAACCATGTAGCCACGCAGGTGGCAGGCGCCGCGATTGGATGTTGCATAAGCCAGCCCCATGCCCTGCAAGGCACGTCCGTCGTAAGCCGGGAATTCCTGCCCCTTAACGGTCATTGAGAGATCCGGGCGCCCGTATTTTGTACAGAGACGCTTGGAACCTTGACCAAGCAACTTGCCGAACCCCTCACCGCGCGCCGTCAATTCGGCCAGCTTGCACAATGCTTCAGCTGAGCCGAAAGGTGCTTCAAAACCGATTTCTTCCTTGGAAATAATGCCAAGCTCGTAAAGCTCCATTACTGCACCAACCGTTGCGCCCAACGAAATTGGATCCATGCCCTCTTCATTACAAAGCAGGTTGCAATACTGCAAAGCCTCAAGGTCATCAACCCCGTTTGCATTACCGAACGCCCAGGCAGCTTCATACTCCAGACCACCAGATGCCCCCCAGTATTCGGGCTTGGTTTTTACGGAAAAATGGGTTTCATCAATACGAGAAATACGGCCACAAGCGATCGTGCAACCAAAACAAGCCTGATTCGTAACCAGATGCGTTTTACCATCGGTCTCACGCTTCTCGTGCATCGCTTCGCCCGAAATCTTCCTGGCACCCGCGAATTCAACATCTTGATGGTTGCGGGTTGGCGACGCGCCCATTTCGTTGATCACATTCATCAACACCTGCGTGCCAAACTTAGGCAAACCCTGACCCGTAACTGGATTATCAGCGAGCACTTTCTTGCCTGCCTTGACTGCTGCCATAAAAGCCTTAGGATCGGCAATATCGCTCATGCCCTGCGTTCCACGAACGGCGACGGCCTTCAGGTTTTTCGAACCCATGACAGCACCAACACCGGAACGGCCAGCTGCACGGTGAAGATCATTAACGATACCCGCGAAGAGAACCTGACTTTCGCCTGCACGGCCAATACAGGACACCCGAATTTGCGGATCCTGATGCTTTTTCTTGATGCCCCCTTCGGTATCCCAAACTGACTTACCCCAGAAATCCTCTGCCGGAAGCAGTTGAGCCTTTTCGTTCTCGATGAAAAGATAAACTGGCTTGGCCGACTTCCCTTCAAAAATGACCATATCCCAACCTGCGGATCGAAGCTCGTTACCAAAGTAACCGCCCGAATTACCGCAGGCAATCGCATTTGTCAGCGGTCCTTTGGTGACCACGGAGAAACGACCGCCCGTTGCGGCCATTGTTCCCGTTAGGGGCCCGACGGTGTATATCAACTTATTTTCGGGTGAAAGCGCATCAACTTTTGGATCAATTTCGGATGCGAGATATTTTGTTGCCAGCCCACGCTGACCAAGATACTGCTTAACCCAGTCCTGATTGACCGGCTCCACGACGCAGGTACCCTGTGTCAAATTAACGCGAAGAAGTTTGCGTGCCAATGCCATGATTTTCCCCTCAAGCCTGCGCTTGTGTATCGGTTTTTTGTGCCCACTGACGCATCCGATCCAACCCGGTCCAGTCAGCATCTACGAAAGTGATCGCACCCGTCGGGCACTCCCTGGCGCAAGCAGGGTCGCCGCCACAAAGGTCACATTTCTGGACTTTGCCCGTTTCCTGCTTGTAATTAATTGTTCCGAACGGGCAAGCGATTGTACAAACTTTACAACCGACGCACACAGACTCCGAAACAACCTTCGCACCGGTCAGCGAATCAAGCTTGATCGCCTCCACGGGGCAAGCATTCAAACACCAAGCTTCCGCACATTGCGTACAGGTGTACGGAACATTACGACCTTCATGATGAAATTCAAAAATCTTGATTCGCGAATCCGAGGTGTTAAATGAACCGGTGTGCTCGTATGAACAAGCCATTTCACATTGCCGGCATCCGGTGCACTTCCCCGGATCGATATTCAAAGACTTCTGCATGACGTCTCCCCCAAATAAAATCACTAGTGGTGTTTAGAAAAATATTTTACTTATGCATTAAGAAACATACCTTGAAATAGGGAATTTTGAAAGCTGCAGCGCAACATTTTCGCCTTCCATTTACTTAAAGTGAATCTCTGCGTCAAAGCAATAATCACTTAAATTCAAGCGGCTTAGCTGACCGCTCTAGTAACGGAACACCACACCACAGCGGGTAGTGTGAAGACCAAAAATGGTTTAAGCCGTTTATTTAACTCACCGTTTCAGCGGAACGGCAGGTGATCGGCAGCCTCGTCACGATAGGCGGCAACCGCGCCGCCCTGCTGCTCTAGATGTCGAGCGATCAACTGGCGCATTGCAGGATCAGCGATCCAGTGAGATGAACGAACGATGGTCGGCGTAAAACCGCGTGCGATTTTGTGCTCACCGCCAGCACCCGGCTCAAAACGCTTCAAGCCTTCGTGGAGACAATAGGCGATACCCTGATAGAAACAGAGTTCGAAATGCAAGCTGTGATAATTACCGCTGCAACCCCAGTAGCGGCCGTACAACGCCTCGTCGCTGCGAAAACAAAGTGACAAGGCGACGGGTGTGCTTCCGTCGCGCGCAATGAAGAGCACCATACGGCGCCCAAGCGCCTGCGCCAGATCGGCAAAACAGGCGGCGGAAAACACGGCATAGTTGTTGAATTTGTCGAAAGTTGAGGCGTAGAGTGCGTGCAGTGCAGGCCACTCGGCTGGGTCGACTTCGTCGCCATGACGTATCTCGATACTCAGGCCGCTCTCGCGAACACGCCGGCGCTCTGCCTTGACCTTGCGCCGCTTCTCGGCGGCAAAGCTTGCCAGATAACCATCAAAGTCACCATAACCGCTATTTACCCATTGAAACTGCACATTGTGGCTGGTCAGCAATCCAGCGCTTTGCAAAGCCTCATGATCTTCCTCGTACGGGAAGGCAACATGCCACGACGAGGCACCCGATTCCGTCACCTGTGCTTTGGCGCCGTCGATCAGTGCCCGGCGAATCGCAGGTGCATCGACGCCGGCATCAACCAGCAGGCGCGGCCCCGCCGCTGGTGTATGCGGCAGTGCACTTAGCAATTTCGGGTAATACTGCCGGCCGAGCTGCTGGTAAGCAGACGCCCACGACCAGTCGTGAATAAAATCGCCATGCGAATTAAACCTGCGGTAGAGCGGAAGCACGCCAAGCACGACACCCTGCTCGTCGCTCGCCACCATATGGCAGGCAACCCAGCCACATGGCCGCCCGGCGGCGCCATGGCGCTCAAGGATGGCTAGAAAATCTGCATTCAGAAAAGGATGATTCGGCGGGCAAAGTTTTGACCACACTTCACGCCCAATGGCCTCGGCAGAATTAAGTTGGGTGATCGTGATATCGGGCATCAAGGCACATTCTTGTTAGTGACAAGAGAGCCGACCTCAAGCCCGCGCGTCGGTTCCCTTCTTTGTATTGGGCGTTTAAGAACGTGATGCTCGTAGTTATCAGATTCTTGGGAAATTTGCATGTCGAGTTACAACAGTTATTATGCTGACAATGAATATTTGCAGGACAAGGCCATTTTTCTTGTGCGGCGATTCTAGAAGTCGGCGAACTGCGGAGCCTTGATTGAATCCAACACAGTAAGGCAAGCTCACAACATATGGATTGGGGATCGCTATGAACACCGTTGCAAATGAGCTGGCATCACTCAACTGCAAAGCCTGCGAAGGTAGTACGTCAAGGCTGGCAAAGCAGGAAATTGAGCGCTTGCTCAATAATCTAGACGGCTGGACGAAGCTCGATAACGAACTGGTTAAAACGTACCATTTCAAAAACTACTTCGAAACCATGGCCTTCGTTAATGCTACAGCTTTGGTTTCCCATCAGGAAAATCATCACCCTGATCTTGAAGTTTCCTACCAGCAATGCCGCGTCCGCTATTCGACCCATGCGATTGGTGGTTTATCTGATAACGACTTCATTTGTGCGGCAAAAATAGACTGCCTGCAAGTTCGGCAAAGCACCTAATGCAATTAGCTGACGACAGTGAGATTAGCGCCCTGACACTGGCGTATTACAACCAGCGCGCGGAGGATTTTCGTGAAGGTTCGCGTGGCCATGATGTGAGCCAGAATATCGATGCGTTATTGCGGCACATTCAAAGTGAGCCACCGTTCTCAATTCTGGATTTTGGCTGCGGGCCTGGGCGCGATCTCAGAACTTTTACCCGCTTAGGCCACACTGCCATTGGCCTGGATGGTGCTGAAAACTTCGCGCAAATGGCGATTACCGACAGCGGCTGCCCTGTGTGGTGCCAGGATTTTCTTAAACTTGATCTCCCGAACGAGCGCTTTGATGGGGTCTTTGCTAACGCTTCACTGTTTCATGTACCAAGTCAGGCATTGTCGCGCGTACTGAGTCAATTACTCGTCACACTGAAACCCGGCGGGGTGCTATTTTGCTCAAACCCGCACGGTGCCAATGTGGAAGGCTGGAATGACGGGCGCTACGGCACGTATTACGATCTTGCCGCATGGCGCATCTACATGGGCTCAGTGGGCTTTGTCGAGCTGGAGCATTATTACCGCCCGACCGGATTAGCACGCGAACTGCAACCATGGCTAGCAAGCGTGTGGCGACGAGCTACGGTCTAAAATAGACGATCAGGAAAGAGAACTAAGACATGAGCGACGCACTATCTACACTGAGCCTGCTTGATGCACGAATACTCGGCGTACTCGTCGAAAAGGAAAATACGACGCCCGACGCCTATCCACTGACGCTCAATAGCCTGACATCGGGCTGTAATCAGAAGAGTTCGCGCGACCCGGTGATGAATGTCAGCGAAAGCGCAATACAGGCAGCACTGGAGGAATTGCGCGGGCGCACGCTGGTACTGGAAACCTACGGAGCTTCCGGCCGCGTGCTGCGTTATGCGCAAAATTTCGGCAAATGCTACGGCTTGCCGACAGCCAGTGTGGCGCTGCTCGCCACACTGATACTGCGCGGCGCGCTGACAGTCAGCGAGTTGCGTGCCAATTGCGAGCGGCTGTACCACTTTGACGACGCATCTTCGGTGGAAGCCTACCTTGAAGAACTTGCCGCACGCAGCAGTGGTGCGCTCGCAATCCGACTACCGAAACAGCCCGGATCTCGTGAACACCGATGGGTTCATCTGTTGTGTGGCGAACTAGCAATACCAACGCACAGTCATGAAATCGATCACACTGGCATGACAGCGCGTTCGGAACTCGAAGAGCGTGTCAGCCAGCTTGAGCAGAAGGTTGCCGAATTGCAGGCGGCGATTAGCCAGATCGTCGGCAGCCCTACCACCCTGCAGTAATTACCTTCTCTGCCCAGAACAGGGCAGTAATCGTCTTGGCGTCGGTAATCTCGCCGATGCGCACCGCAGCCACGGCTTCCGCCAGTGAAAGGCTCATCACGTCAAGAAACTCGCCGTGGTCAAGCTGTGGCGCTGACTCGCGCGTCAGGCCACGCGCCATAAATATCTCGATACGTTCGTCGGAGTAACCAATGCACGGATGCATCACGCCGAGATAGCGCCAATTGCTCGCGGTGTGTCCGGTTTCTTCGAGCAATTCACGTGTTGCAGTATTGAGAATGTCTTCGCCATGATCGATCTTACCGGCCGGTAATTCAAGAAAGGCGCGGTGCAGCGGGTAGCGGTGCTGGCGTTCAAAGAGCAGGCGGCCATCGTCCTGCTCGGCAATGATCACAACAGCGCCGGGATGCACAACGTACTCGCGGATGCCCTCGTTGCCGTCTGGCAATCTGACCCGGTCGAGACGCACGTCGAGCAGTTTGCCCTTGAAGACCGGCCTGCTGTCTAGCTGTTCTTCGTGCAGGTGTTGGTAATCATCATTCATGTGAAAACTCCCAATAAAAACGCCCCGACTAGCGGGGCGCTTTCGATACGGCATGGTTGGCTCAGAGCGAGCGCAACAAAGAGTATGCGCAGAGCGACATCAGTGCTTGCGGGAATATACCCAGCAGTGCAACTGCCACGCCATTGGCCGACATCAACAACTTCATGTCGGTCGGCGCATGGATCGGCGTCGTATCGGTCGCCTGATCGAAGTACATGATCTTGACGACACGGAGGTAATAGAAAGCGCCAATCAGCGAGAACAAGACAGCCGCCAGTGCAAGCCACATGTAACCGGCTGCAACAACAGCCTGCAACACCGACAATTTGGCAAAGAAGCCGACGAAGAACGGCACGCCAGCCATCGAGAACATCATCATCATCATCACGGCGGCAAACCATGGACTACGCTGGTTCAGGCCTTTGAAGTCGTCCAGTTCGTCGGCCTCGAAGCCGGAACGGGCGAGCAACAGGATCATGCCAAAAGTGCCGGCGCTGGTCAGGACATAGGTGATGACGTAAAACATCGACGAGCTGTAGGCATTCAGTGCGAAGCGCGCATCGCCGCCAACAACGCCGGTAACCATACCGAGCAGCATGAAGCCCATGTGCGAGATCGCCGAGTAGGCCAGCATGCGCTTGAGATTAGTCTGTGCGATGGCGGCAAGATTACCGATTGCCATCGAGAGCACGGCAAGGATGATCAGCATCATCTGCCAGTCCTGTGCCATTACGATCAGGCCGTTAACAAGCATGCGGATGACGATGGCAAAGGCAGCCAGCTTTGGTGCAGAGGCGATGAAAAGCGTGACTGCCGTTGGCGCGCCATGATAGACGTCGGGAATCCACATGTGGAATGGCACGACGCCAAGCTTGAAGGCGATGCCGGAGACTAGGAATACAAGACCAAATACAAGAATTGTTTTATTTACCTGACCTTGATAAAGACGCTCAGCGACACCAGTAATTTCGAGAGTACCAGTTGCGCCGT
>CAJBIL010000057.1 GCA_903953145.1 uncultured beta proteobacterium | reverse complement strand
GCCTCTAGCGTTTCCGCCGGCATTGCCTGCGCCTCATCGATACAAACCAGCACCCGCTTTTTATTGCGAGCAAAGTCGAGCAGGGCAAAATTGAGCTTACGCAGCAACTGGTATTGATCCAGCTCACCCATATCCTTGATACGCAGCTCCTCAGCCAGCGCACGCAACAGGGTATCGGCCTCCAGATTGGGGTTGGGCAAATAGGCGGCGACCCAATCATCGCCCAGCGTTTGTAGCAAGCGCCGGCAAAGCAGCGTTTTGCCCGTGCCCGGCTCACCGCAGATCTTGACGAAGCCCTCGCCGCTATTAAGCGCCATCAGCAGCGTGTTGAGCGCCTCCTGATGCATCTGTAACGAATAGATGAAGCTGGTATCCGGCGTAATGCCGAACGGCAGCTCACTCAACCCGAAATGTTTCAGATACAAAATCGGCTCCAGGCGTATTTCATTGTGTTGGCCGTGCGCGTGGATCAAGCTTCTCGATGCGGGTTTGCGTATCCAGCAAATCCTCTTTCCAGCTGGAATCGTTCTGAATAATCGTTGGCTTGATGAGGATGACCAGTTCCCGCTTGCGCGAAATATTGGAGCGCTGGCCAAACCAGCCATTGGTGCCCGGCAAGCCATTGCGGTCATTCGATTGCTCCTGCTTCATCAGGCCGCCGATCGCCACAATCTGGCCGTCCTGAACGCGCACGATGCTATCGGTTTCGTTGATCGTACTGGTTGCCAACGGCAGATTGAACTGCCCCAGCGTCACCCCAAGATCGATCACCTTTTGCTTCTCGGCAACCACGCTGATCGATGGATGCACATGCAGAATGATGTTATTGGCCTCATCGATCTGCGGTGTCACATCAAGCGCGATGCCCGAGAAAAACGGCTGCAAGGTAATGGACGGCGTTGACACATTGCCGCCCGCACTACTGCTGGTGGTCGTGGTGCTAACGTTGGTCACATAGAACTCGTCCGTGCCCACTTTGAGGACAGCTTTCTGGTTGTTGATGGTGGCAATGCGCGGGCTCGACAACACCTGTACATTGCCTTGTGATTCAAGGAAATTGAGCAGTGCGGCAAAATTGGTCATTTGAAATGCCAGACCAAACGCCCCCTTGCCAATCGCCGTTGCCGCGACCGCGCCAATACCACCACCGGGCGTCACAGACACGCCGGTGGTAGTCATCGCACCACTCGTAGTCAATGCCGTACCGGGATTAACGCCACCGATGGCATAACGATTGTCGGTGCCGCCAAACCACGACCAGTTCACGCCGGACTGAAACTCTTCATTGAGCGCTACTTCAATGATTTTTGCCTCCAGCATCACTTGCCGCTCAACGATCGCCTGCGTCGCCCGCAGATAGTTTTCGACCGAGCGAATTTCGGCCGGTAAAGCCTTGACCAGCACAACGCCCGAGCCCGGGCTGAGAATTACGCTACGCCCGTCCTGAGTGCCGATAATCGCAGTCAGGGCTTGCTGCAATTCGCGCCAGAAATCGTTATCGGAAGTTGTTGAAATACGGCTGCTCGGCGTGCTTCCGCTACCCGCTGCACCGCCCGTTCCGCTGGCCGGTGGGCTACCCGTTACCGGGGCCGGCGTCGCCGCAGTACCGCTACCCGAGGTTGAACCCGTCGCAATTGAACTTGAAGTCACCCGCAGATCAGACTGCCCCTGACGCCGGCCGGACAGGTAGTTGATCTGG
>CAJBIL010000056.1 GCA_903953145.1 uncultured beta proteobacterium | reverse complement strand
CCAGCCGAGTGAAGCAAGCCAGATCAGATTGCCAAAACCACTCAAAACGACAAATTCACCGGCCAACCGCAAGACCACAACCAGTTGAAATACCCAGAACAGGCCCCAGGCCCAGCGATCCGTCGCCAGCGTCCGCCCGGAGTGGCCAAGCGTTACACGTGTTGCCATACCAAGCAACATGGAAGCAAAGTAGCCAATACTCAGCGCATGGAGAGGTGCCAGACCGCCCCAGCTAAAGCCCAATGCCAACATCCCGCCCTGCACGGCATACAACGTAAATCCGATGCCCAGCCAGAGCGTCGCCACATGATGCATGGCCAGTAATGGGACGACAAAACTGCGCTGCACCTGCCACTTCCAGCTGAGAAAAAACGCCAGCCCTGCGACCAGCAGATCCACCGGCCAGAAGAAACGCTGCGCAGAAAGTATATTGCCGAGCGCATGCAGGAAGAAACAAGCCAGCATCGTCCATAACACCGGCATTGAGCGGTAAATGGTGTAGCGCGGGATCACCGTACTCGAGAAAAATGGCAGCATGCGATGACTGACGATAAAAAATACCGGCAGCAGACAACACCACAGGCCGACTTCAACGGCAATGCGAACCAAGAACGCATCCGACCACTGAACGCCGATGATGAAAGCCAACAAACCCGGCACACCAATCCCGAGAGCGCTCAGAACCGCCCATGCATGCGCCTTGGCCTGACTGGTACCGTAATACGTCGCTTTAATGAGCACCCACCAACCCCAGAACCAGCCGGAAGCCACCAGGAGGAGCGCGAAAGTTTGCCATACCGGCACGAGCAAAGACAGATAGAACCCTGCCCACCCGGTGGCCAGTAAGAGAAAAGGCGGCAAATACTCACGATGCACAAGCGCCGTCGCACCGACCCACTTGATCAGCGCTGTCATCAAGAAACCGAAAAAGAAGAACGAGAACAGTCCGTAGATCATCAGCAAGGAATGCAGCCAGACCGGCGGCAATGATGAAGCCAGCGGTGCATATAGCCCGGCATAGCGCGCACCAAGGTCAAAGTTCCAGAGCCCAATAGTGAGCAAGCTCTGCAAAGCACCGGTAAAAAACATGACGCGATGGGGCGCCGAAAAGAAAACTGCTTTGAACAAAATTGATACCTTCTGATAACTTCTGAGCGCCACTTGATGGATGGCTAAGGCTGACGGCTGGCAATGACCGCTTCGATTTTTATAAGGTGCCCACGATAAACCTGGATCGCCGCGAGCAGATTGCGCAACAACCAGCCATTGGCAACCATCAGGGCGAGACCCGCCGGATAAACAAACCACTGCGGCCAGAAAGAAGCCAGAACCAATAGCCCGAACGCCGTGAAATGCGCGACCATCTGCCGGCTGATATGCACTTCAGCCAACACCTTTTTCATGTTTGGCGCTGTTAATAAGCCACGGCCCCGATGCTGTAAATGCAGCCAGACGAGAAATGGAACAATCTTGTAAAGCATGCCGACAATCACCGACATGAACCCGCCAAACAGCAACAAGGTACCGAACAGCAAAGGCCAACCCTGCCAATCCTCCAGTAGCGGCGAGAAGCGCGCCAGCAGCCACAGCGTGCAGGCAGCCAGCGCACTGAACATGGCAATCTGCCAGAAGCGTTGAACCGGATCTGGCCTCACGCGCTTGCTGCGGCGCTGTATTCTCAGCGTCGTCAGCGCAAAGACCACAGCGATCAGCACGACCATGACCGACAGCAGCGACGCGGCCATCGTCCATGCGGCCAGTTCGGCCAGCGTCCACAACAATACAAAACCCAGTGCGGAATAGGCAAAACTGCGCCCGAACCAGCCCGGGTAATCCGGTGTCAGCTGAAACATGGGCACAGCGACAAAGCCGACCGCACCGAGCGCGGCACAGCCCCAAGCCACAAACCCCCAGCCCAGATGAATATTTGCCAACTGGATTAACGGCAAATCAAACGACCAGCCCAAGGCCAGCGCCAGCAGTAAGCCAAAGACGACCGTTACCGACAAACCGGCCAGCGCCAGCTTAAGGCCAAGAATAATCGGGCTGTTAGCCGGCACACCATGCAGGGCAAAGGCTGTCGCGGCCACAAAAATCGAAATCCCGAGTCCAAGGAAAACAACGGCACAGCCAAACAACCAGGGTTGATAAGTCAGAAATCCAGCCACCAGGAAGAGTGTGCCGGGGGTGATCGTGGCGTGCACCAAAGTCGCAATCAAACGGGGACGTGCAATATTGGCGCCGGCAACCACCGGCAACAACTGCTGCATCGCACCCAGCATGACCTGCAACATGAAACCTGCGGTAATTAAATGGGTCAGCGCCAACGCTTCAGGTGTCCAGCGCGAGGCAAACAAATCGGGGCCGCTCCACAACAGGAGCGCACCGGCAAGCATGGCAAAGAGTGGGGCTGTCAGAAAAAAACGTAGCGGCACACTGATCGGCGGCGCCTGATCGAAAGACAGAAGCGCCTGCATTAGGGGGGCGGCGGATTACGCCAGATCAGAATTTCAATCGTGCCTTGTGGTGTGCGTTCGGTTTGATAAGCAAAACCGTTAATCTGTAACGCCCGGTAAAGCGGATGCGGTTCACGCGCCAGAATCAGCAGTAATTTTTCATCCGGACCAATGGTATCAAGCGCTTCCATGGTCAGCACAAAAGGCTCGGGCGGCTCCAGGCCGCGCGCATCGATAACCTTGTCGGCTTTTTTTCCGTGCTCGATCTGACTCATACGTTTATTCCGCAGTTGCCTGAATCTGCGTTTCAAGCTTTGGCAGCAAGGCATCTATTTGCCCGCTTAGATGCTGATCACACATCGGATAGAGAACGTTCTCCTCCTTCATGTTGTGCTGTTGCATCATGATCAACAGAGTTTCGGCGTTACCCGAGTAGTCGTCGGCATCCTTGGCAACCAGCGCAATTCGCGCGGCTTCGAGCAGCTCTCGCATCTGGGCGTGCTCGCCGCGCATGACCTGGGTCGGCCCCATGCGCATGCCGGTTTGCTCTTCAAACGCCGGAAACAACAAGGATTCTTCAACTGAAAAATGCTGCAAAACAGCGTGCTGAAAGATATCAAAGCCGGCAATAGCCTTGACCCAGTCCTGTTCAGCGACAAGGACTTCGACCTCGGCAAAAATATCGTCACAACGGCGATGATCGCCGGCCATGAACTCTCTGATCTTCGACATGGGAATTCTCGCGTGAATGAGAACTCAACTATAACGAGCAGAAAATGGCGGCGCCTTGACCAGCATCAATAACGGCTGGGAGGCGCCGACAAAACCGCAAGCTTCTGATACATCAGGCGCGAAGTACGCCTACCTGCAAACTATCGAACCAGTTGATGAAACGCTGCACGTCTTCACCCTGATAAATGGCGCCGTGCTGCGGACAAAGCATGTCGATATCAAGCTGCGAAACCCGGCTGCACCATTGGTGCTTGGCCTCGTTGGACCCCATCCAGCGGCGATGGAAGCCTTCAGCATGGCGAATGTGGGTGCTGAAATCCTTGACGAACAACCCTTGCTGATCGGCTGGCAACAAGGCCGCGCCGATATCACCGGAGAAAAACATTTTCGCCGTACGGTCATAAAGGTTGTGATTGCCCGAGGAGTGCAGGTAATGCGCAGGCACTGCCTGAAGCGAGAGGCCAGCCAGAGAAATGGTCATACCCTCATCAGGAATCGGCGCAAAAGTGCTGGCCACACCACCGAAATGCGGAATGAAACCGCTCCACATCCAGCTGACGTGACAGCGCAGTTGCGGGTTGAACTCAAGCCACAGCGCCAGGGAGGAAATAACGTCCGGGTCCTGGTGAGAAGCGAAAATTGCTGAAATTGCCGAAGGATCAAATTCAGTCGCTACCGCCGAAAAGACAGCCGGGAATATTTCCAGCCCGCCCGGATCAAGCAACATGCCCTGACCGCCATGAGTAATCAGATACTCATTGGTATCAATCAGAAAATCTGCCTTGGCCGGGTCGCGAACAATCGCCAGCCATTTATGATCACCATCCTGAAATATTGTTTGTGTCGTTTTCACATTCAACCTCTGAAAAAGCTGGATTTGCGCAAGGTGTCCAGTGATGTGCGAATTTCTTCGACAATACCGTCAAATTCACCTGAGACCTGCGACAGGGACGAAGAAAAGCCAGCCCCGTAGGCGGCCTCGATTTTTGCTGATTTGGCGAGCACCCCACCCAGTTCAACCAGTCGATAAGCATCATCAACCGATGATCTCAAGGCACGACGCAAGCCTGAAAGCTTGCTGCGGAACTGGTCAGTAGCGTTTTCGCGCTGCTCGATGACCTCTTGCAAATGCTTGTTTTTTGACGCCAGCACGACGGCACGCTCAAGAATGTCGTTGTAGCGGGAGTCCTGCAACATGGCCGATACACCATCAACCGAGGCATGAATCAGCGCATTGAGTGACAGCATTGTTTCGCGTAACTGGCTGGAGAAACTGCGCAACTCATTGGATAGAACACCAAAGCCAAGCGCTGCGGTGCCTGCACGCTTGGCCAGAAAGATGGCATTCAAAGCCATGATGTTGATTTTGAAAGCGACGGCAACGACAGATTTTATTTCTTCGTTGATTTGCACGATGTGCAGCAGATCCAGCGCAGGCCCTTTGGGCCCGGCGACGATTGCGTCAGGCAATTGGTCGGTCATTCGTACACCCGCTCCCCTGTTGATTTTGCTCGGAAACACCGGGATCGTTATTTGCCCGGTGCTTCACACAGCATGTAATTTAACACGCTAACAAATAACCGCAAAAAATGTGCAGTCGTAGCAGCACATCCCGTAAAAATTCATTACTTTTCGAAAACGTAAGTCCCCGGTGCCGGACCAAGATCAGGGTAAGTAGCCGACTGCAAATCCGGCGGCGCAACCAGTGGGCCGGACTGTGGCGATAACCAGGCAAGCCAGTCCTCCCACCATGAACCGGCTTTTTTCTCCGAACGCTCAAACCAGTGTTCAAAATGCTCGTTACGCTCCGGTTCAGCCACCCAGAAACTGCGTTTTGGCGGATTCACTACCGGGTTGACGATCCCGAGAATATGGCCGGAAGTTGAAAGCACGAAACGCACTGGCGCATTAACGTTGATGTACTTGCGAATACGGTAGGACTGTCGCCAGGGAACGATGTGGTCATCTTCAGCGCCCACGGCGTAAAGCGGCCGGGTGATGCAATCCAGATCAATCGGCTCGCCGGCAATGGTTAACGCATCGCGCTTCATCAGATTGTTATTCAGGTACATCTCGTGCAGGTAAAACGAATGCATGGCAGCCGGCATCCGCGTCGTATCCATGTTCCAGAAGAGTACGTCGAACGCAGGTAGCGGCTCACCAAACAGATAGCTCTTTTCGTAGTAATGCCAGATCAGGCTGTTCGAACGCAAAAGGCGGAAACTGGAGGCCATATCGTTGCCATCCAGAAAACCGGTCTTCGCCATTTTTTCGTCAAGCGAACGCACTGCGCCTTCATCGATGAAAACATCAATATCACCCGGCTTGGAAAAATCAGTCAGCGTGGTGAATAACGTCCAGTGCGCAACCGGCATTTTCTTCTCGCCATAGTGCCGGCTGGCCCAGGCCATATAGGTGGTCACCAGCGTCCCGCCAATACAGTAGCCGGTCAGATGCACCTGTGGTGCCTTGCACAGCTTTCGTGCTGCATCGACGACCTGGTCGACACCTTCAAGCAGGTAATCATCGAAACTCACCGCGCCCATCTTGGCCGTCGGGTTCTTCCAACTCGTGATGAAGACGCTGTAGCCCTGGTCGGTGAGATACTTGACCAGGCTCTTCTTTGGCGTCAGATCAAGGATGTAGAACTTGTTGATCCACGGCGTGATGATGACAATCGGCGTCTTATGAACTTTCTCCGTCGTCGGTGTGTAGTGGATCAGCTCGACCATCCGGTTACGAAAGACGACCCGGCCCGGTGTTGTTGCCAGATCCTTGCCGACAGTAAAAGCATCGGCCTCGACCATACGAATGTTTTTCGCCTGCGCGTCGCGCATCAGGTGCTTGAAACCCTGATTCAGACTATCGCCCTTGCTCTCGACAAACTTGCGCAAGGCAATCGGATTGGTCATGAAAAAATTGGTCGGCGCCATCGCGTTGAGCCATTTGCGTACCCAGAAAGCCGCACGACGACGCTCTTTATCGGAGAGCCCGGGCGTTTCAAAAAGCATGTCTTCAATGCGATGCGTCAGCGCGAGATAACTCTCCTTGATGATGTCCCAGGTCGGCGCCTCGGTCCAGACCGGATCAGAAAAACGCGCATCATCGGCATTTGGCTTGATCACGTCTTCGCTCGGCATACCGAAAGCGCGAAGCATCAGATGCTTCTGCAACGCCAGCACATCACCCGACATGGCGCTGACTGCACGCGCCATTTCCTGCGGGTGCATCATCCATGCCGCCTGCGCATTGAGCATCGAAGTCATTACGCCAAAGGGATCAACACGCTGCTGGAGCGTTACCATCATCCCCTCCACTGCACCAAGGCCGGTCAGATCGCTACCGGTGGAATGCCTGTTTGAAGCACCGCTGGTTGTCATAAAACTCTCCGCTGAAATTGTTTTTTTGTTTATGGGCAAATGAATAAATGGGGAATTCTAAAATTACAGAATGACCTGCGATTTGTAGGCCGGCACCGCCACATTCGCCCACCCGAGGCGATCACGCACAATGTCTGCGAACAGATTAGCTGTTTCCAGTTCGCCATGCACGATGAAGGTTTTTTGTGGCGGCTTGCGGAATGCCCCGAGCCAGCCAAGCAGCGCGGCCTGATCGGCATGCGCCGACAAGCCCCCGATCGTAAAAATATCGGCACGCACGGTGATCTGCTGGCCAAACAGACGCACGACCCGCGCCCCATCAACCAGACGCCGCCCCAGCGTACCTGCTGCCTGGAAACCTGTAATCAACACCGAGCTCTCAGAATGCGGCAGGTTGTTGCGCAAGTGATACTTGATCCGACCGGCGTCACACATACCGCTGGCCGAGAGGATCACCGCCCCGTGCCTAAGATCATTGAGCCGCATTGACGCCTCAACATCCGCCACAAACTCGATGCGCATCTTGTCAGGATTGCGCTGTTGCCACGAAATCAGCGTCTGCGCCTCTCCCGATAACAACGCGGGGTGACGCATCGTGATCTGCGTTGCCGTGCTGGCCATCGGCGAATCGACATACACCGTCAGTGGCGCCATGCGGCCATGCCGCACAAGATCGGTCAGCACATGCAGCATTTCCTGCGTCCGCCCGACAGCAAACGCCGGAATAATCACGTTGCCGCGTTTCTTGTGCAGCGTGTAATGAAAAACCTCAATGATTTCATCAAGGGTTTCATCCATATTCTTGTGCAGGCGATTTCCGTAGGTCGACTCGACAAAAAGAATATCGGCTTCTTCGATCAGCTCAGGGTTACGCAATACCGGCCGGTTGGGTTGCCCGAGATCACCGGAGAAAACCAGCTTGCGGGTTTTCCCGCCGTCCACCAGCCATAGCTCGATGATCGCCGACCCGAGAATGTGCCCCGCGTCGCGCAGACAGAAATCAACCCCCGGCACCGGTGTAAAACGCTCGCCGTAGGAAACCGGCCGAAACTGCTGCAAACAGGCTTGCGCCTGCGTCACCGTGTAAAGCGGCGCCGGAATGCCGCGCACCGAGGCTGAACGCCGGTGCCGGTGACGCAACAGCCACTCACTTTCCTTTTCCTGAATATGCGCGCTGTCGAGTAACAGCACTTGCAGCAGATCAATGCTTGCCGGCGTCGTGTAGATCGGCCCCCGGTAACCGAGCACAGTCAAACGCGGCAACAAGCCGGAATGGTCAATGTGCGCATGGGTAATCAGGACAAAATCGAGTTGCCGGACATCAAACGGCAAGGCTGCCAGATTTTTCGGATAAGCATCGCGCCCACCCTGAAACATGCCGCAATCGACAAGAAAACGCACCGCCTCCGTCTCAATCAGGAAGCACGATCCGGTCACCTCACCGGCGGCACCATAAAAGCTGATCTTCATGACAAAGAGTTTCTGCCTTTAAGGCCTCGAACGTTTTGATTTCGGTCAATTTTCACGTAGGATTAGTTATCTCACGTAAACACATAACATCAAGAAGGAATCGCCATGTTCAAGCATATCCTCGTTCCTACCGACGGCTCAGAACTTTCGCAAGATACCTGCCGGCGTGCCGTATCTTTTGCCAAGGATGCCGGAGCACGAATCACCGCCTTCTATGCAAAACCGGAATACCCGGTGACCTACTACGGCGAGGGCGCACTGATTGACCCGACCACCCCTGAAAAATTTGCCGAACTCGCCGAGCAGCAGGCGCAACAGAATCTTGGCTTTGTCGAGCAGCTGTGCAAGGAAGCAGCAGTCGAGTGCGCCAAGCTCTCCCTGACCAGCGACATCCCCTACGAAGCAATCATTGAGGCCGCCACCCAAGCCGGCTGTGACCTGATCTTTATGGCTTCACACGGCCGGCGGGGATTCAGCGGCTTTCTGCTCGGCAGTGAGACCAACAAGGTGCTGACACACTCGAAAATTCCCGTACTGGTCTATCGCTGAGCGCTGCAAACCTGATCAAACACGACGCAGGACAAAAACGGCGCTTCAGGGCGCCGTTTTGCGTGCCAGGCGCGCCAACACCTTGCCGCTGACCGCATCGACAAACCACACAGCTTCCAGCCGGGCCATCAGGTAGCGTTTTTTCAGCGTGAAATCGGTCGGTTTGCCATAAGTGGCCTTCCAGAACGTGGTGCTTTCCGAAACATAAGGTTCGAGCAGACTGGCCAACGCCAGCATTCGCACTTGTGGCGCGCCCTGCCCTGGCGTCATTACTCCGGCAGGCAGCATGGCGACAAAACCAGCGTCGTCATCAGCCACACGCGGATAAAAGTCGTAAAGATTATCGAACGCCAGAAAATAATCGTAGCGCCACGTCACCTTCATGCGCTGCGCTTCGCCAATCTTGTCCTCGTGCTCATAATCGCCGCGTTCAACCGTCACTGATTTGAGCGGTAAAAATTTTGTGTGGTAGTAATCTTCCTGCGCCGGATTGGCCAACGGATACCAGTTCCAGCCTTCCGCCACATTATTGAAGTTCATCCGGTAGCGCGCTTCAAGCTGACCATCGGCCGGTTCAAGCGAATAAAAAGGACTGTTCGCCAGATCAACTTCAACGGCAATCAGACGACTGGCAAGCGGGCTGCGGCCGGCAGCCGGTAACGCATTGATCGTCTCAAAACCTGCGTCCGGCTGAACCGGCGCCGGCATTGCCGACAACGCACCGGCAGCCAGATTCGCCTCGGGAAGACTGCCGAAATCGGCTGCCTGAGCGACCGGCAGATATAAAAAAACAGCCGCAAGCGCCGCAGCGGCAGATTTTTTGAGGTGGAAACGCATCGTCAATCATTCCAGTGATCAGAACTGCGGGAAGCGCGATGTTAGGTGCGAGCGTCAATCGCCACCATGATTCATATCAACAAACGCTGATGCAGCCTCCGCCCAGCCGGCCAGCACCGGTGCGTAACAAAGGCGTTCGAGCAAAGCAAAGGCTTGCGCTGCGTTACTTTGCGCGGCAACGCTCAGCGCTGCGCCTAACTCAAAATGCTCGCCACAAACGCAGAGCAGAAAGGCCGGCGGTGGCTCGGCATCGCTGACCCGGGGCAATACGGCGAGCACCGCTTCGGGCGACAAGGCATGCGTGCTGTGGCGGGTGCTTTGCCCGGCCGCAATCCGGCGAAACTCAAACGGCGATTGTGTCGCATGCCCGGCATCGATAAACAAGGCCAGACGCCGCCCGGCCAGATCAAGTGCGTGCTCGATCTGTAACTGGAAATCGCCGATCAGCTCAAAGCCATCAGCCAGCCCTTCGGCCTCCAGCCACGCCTGCAAACGCTCAAGCAGCAAAGGCCCAAGCGCATCATCGCCCCGGCTCGGATTGCCGCAGGCGAGTACAACAACGGGCGCAATCAGGGCAGAAGGCATTGTCAAAGAATCAACCTGGATTCAGGATCAGACGCGACTACTCAAACGCCCGACCACCTGCCCCGCCGCATCCTGCAACTCAAGCTGCAACGGCATTTTTCCCAGCGCATGGGTAGCGCAAGAGAGGCAGGGATCAAAAGCGCGGATCGCCACCTCAATATGGTTGAGCAGGCCTTCCGTCAGTTGGCGGCCATTCAGATAACGTTTGGCAACGCGTCGCACCGCCTCATTCATCGGCTGATTATTGTGCGTGGTCGACACAATCAGGTTGCACATCGTCACCAGATCATCGTCATCAACGCGATAGTGGTGGATCAGCGTACCGCGCGGTGCCTCGATCACGCCCACGCCCTCGCGGCTGCGCGGGCCGCTGGTGGTCAGATCGCTGCCCGAGAGATCATCATCATGCAGAAGATCCTTGATCGTCTCGGCCGCGTGCAGCATCTCGATCATGCGCGCCCAGTGATAGGCGAGTGGCGCGTGAACCAGCCCGCCCTGACCGTGTTCGATGAATTCGCGACGCTCGGCCTCGGCCAGCGGCGTTGCGATGAAATCACAGTTTTGCACGCGAGCAAGCGGCCCCACCTTGTACCAGCCGGCCTCCGGGCCAAGGCTGGTGAGGAAGGGAAACTTCATGTAACTCCACGGCTTGACCTCTTCGCGGATCAACGCGTGGTAATTCTGCACATCAAAACCATCCACAATAATCTTGCCATCGGCGTCGCGGGCACGCAGCTTACCGTCGTAAAAATCAAGCGCCCCGTTGGCCCCGACAATCGACATCAGGTTTGAGCGAAAGCTGCCAAACACATCGTAAAGCCCCGGCTCTGCACGGTGCAGGCGCTTGGCGAGTTGCACTGCGTCACGGCTCCAGGCGATGATCTGATCGACTTCCGCCAGCAGGCCGGCGCGCTCCTCAAGGCTAAGCGCCCGATTGACGCCACCGGGAATCGCCCCCGTGCCGTGAATACGCTTGCCCGCGGTAAGACGGATCACCTCCTGACCAAATTTACGCAACAACACCCCCTGCCTGGCAACCTCGGGATAAGCCGCAGCAACACCAACGATGTTGCGCCGGCCAACCTCACTCTCGAAACCAAACAGCAGATCCGGCGACGAAAGGTGGAAAAAATGCAGCGCATGCGATTGCAACATCTGGCCGTAATGCATCAAACGGCGCAATTTCTCCGCCGATGGCGTCAGGCACTGCGCACCGACCACCCAATCCAGCGCCTTGGCGGCAGCCAGATGGTGCGATACCGGGCAGATACCACACAGGCGCTGCACCATCACCGGCACCTCCCAGTACGGCCGGCCCTGAATGAACTTCTCAAAACCACGGAATTCAACAATGTGCAGCCGCACCTGCTGCACCTCGTCGTTCTCATCCAGCAGCAGCGTCACCTTGCCGTGCCCCTCGACGCGCGATACGGGGTCAATGGCGACGCGACGCAGGTTGGTCGCATTGGCGGGAGCGGTTTCCAGTTCAAAGCTCATGTTTTTCCTATCAACGACTCAGAGGCTGTGAAAAATTCAAGATTTTCGCAGCCGCTCAATCGAAATGCAGCATCGGATGACCCAGACGTGGCGTCCGGCCTTCGATCAGATCGGTTAAAAACTTCCAGATCGCATCACCCGAGGGGGGGCAACCGGGAATGAAGTAGTCGATGCGGACAATCTCGTGGATCGGATGCACCTTGTCGAGCGGCAGCGGCAATTCGGGATCGTTCGGAATCTGACCGTTCACGACGCCCTCACCGGTCAGATAGACCTCCTGCAAACACTGGCCAAGATCAATATGATTGCGCTGCGCCGGCAAGCCACCATTGACGGCGCAGGCGCCGATCGCGATCAGCACCTTGCAGTTCTGGCGAAACTCGCGCAGCACATGCACGTTCTCGGCATTACAAATGCCGCCTTCGATCAGGCCGATATCGCAGGGGCCGCAGTGTTTGATGTCGGTCAGCGGCGAACGGTCAAACTCAACGAGCTCGATCAGCGCCAGCAAGCGTTCATCGATGTCGAGAAAAGACATATGACAGCCAAAGCAGCCGGCCAGCGAGGTCGTCGCTAAACGCAGCTTCTTTTTTTCGCCCGGGGTACTGGGCAGCCCCCCCGTAGTTGTGTTCATCCCGGCGCTCATCTCAACCCTCAACTTTCGCCGTCCGTGCGGCCAGTTGTTCCACCTGCTGACCAATCGGCTTCTCGTCGTATAAGCGCTTGCCGATTGGCACGGCAAAACCCTTGCGTTTTTCAAGGATGACGCCGACCGGGCAAACGTGCGCTGCGCGGTCGAGCAGTGAAAAATCGGTGTCGGCCAGACGGCCGGATTCGGCATTGACGATCAGATGCTTGCTCATCCCGCGCCCGGACAGGGCGAACACACTCTTGCCGTCGACATCACGGCTGGCGCGCACGCACAACTCACAGAGAATGCAGCGATTGAAGTCGAGCAGCACCTGGGGATGCGAAGCATCGACCGGGCGATTCGGGTAAAACTGATCAAAATGCGGGGTCAGCATTTCCAGCTCGTAGGCCAGCGCCTGCAACTTGCAATTACCGCTCTTCTCGCACGACGGGCAAAAGTGGTTGCCCTCGACAAACAGCATTTGCAGCATCGTGCGCCGCTTGTCGTTGAGATCGGGGGAGTTATTCTCGACCTCCATGCCGTCTTTCACCTGCATCGTGCAGGACGAAACATAGCGGCCATTGGCCTTTACCGTGCAAAGTTTGCAACTGCCCTGCGGCGTGAACTCGGGGTGAT
>CAJBIL010000055.1 GCA_903953145.1 uncultured beta proteobacterium | reverse complement strand
GCCAGCAACCACTCCGGCAGGTCCCGGTTGCCCGCATTGTCAATCACATATTGGCGGACCAATCGACGCACAACCTGCGAAGGCGTCAAATCGTGCGCTGCACAGATTTCCTCAAAAATCTGTTTTTTCTGTGGATCAATCAGGATGGTTAGACGTGCTGTTCGCTTTTCCATGGATTAAATCTCGTTTTACGGCCATGCAGGCCAGTTATTAGCATTTGATTAACATTGACATCTAATTTATAACAAATAAAATCCAAATTCAACGAGCCACTCATCTAGAAGCCATCGAATGAAAATCGCCTTTCGCCCGAAATTGCTTGACTGCCTGCATGACTACAACCGCGCTCAGTTTGGCAAGGATCTGGCGAGCGGCATTACGGTGGGTGTTTTGGCTTTGCCACTCGCCATGGCCTTTGCCATTGCCAGCGGATGCTCGCCAACGGCCGGTATCTGGACGGCCATCGTAGCCGGGCTGATTATTTCTGCACTGGGCGGATCACGCGTACAGATCGGCGGCCCGACCGGCGCTTTTATCCCGATCATCTATGGCATCGTCGCCTCCTACGGCTTCGGCAACCTGCTTGGGGCGACCATGCTGGCAGGCGTTTTCCTGCTTGGCATGGGGCTCGCCCGTCTGGGGCAACTGATTCGTTTTATCCCGATTACCGTGGTAATTGGTTTTACCAACGGTATCGCCGTCGTTATTTTCCTCGCGCAGATCAAGGATTTTCTCGGGCTGAAAATCGACAACCTGCCGGCAGAATTTTTTGGCCGGATCAAAATGCTGGCCGCCAACATTCATACGATTGATCTCCCGACCCTCGCGCTGGCTGTCGCCTGCTTCATTTTTTTATTGCTTTACGGTCGGCTGGCACTGCGTTTCAGCCTTTTTCGCCGGGCACCCGGGCCGCTTGCCGTGCTGGTCATTGCAACGCTGGCCGCCTTCTTTTTTGATCTGCCAGTTGAAACCATCGGCAGCCGCTTTAACGGCATTCCGCAGGAACTTCCGGCTTTTGGCTTGCCCGATCTATCAATCGAACTGCTCGGCAAACTGATCTCCCCGGCGATCACCATCGCCCTCCTTGGTGCCATCGAGTCGCTATTGTCGGCGCGGGTTTCCGATACCCAGATCGATGATCGTCACGACCCGAACCAGGAGTTGATGGCGCAAGGAATTGCCAACATTGTTGCACCGCTGTTCGGAGGTTTTGCAGCGACCGGCGCCATCGCACGAACCACCACCAATGTACGCACAGGCGGCCGCACGCCAATTGCCGGCATCATCCACGCCGTTGTTCTGTTGCTGATTGTGCTGATTGCCGCACCACTCGCCTCCTACGTACCGCTGGCCGCGCTCTCGGCGATTGTGATGGTGGTGGCGATCAACATGGGCGAGTGGCACGAGTTCATCAAGCTACGTCGTTTTTCGATGAACTACCGCATCATCATGCTCGCCACTTTCTTCATGACCGTGGTGTTCGACCTGACGATTGCGGTTGAGATTGGCATGTTGCTGGCCTGCCTGTTCTTTATCTACCGGATGTCTGATCTGACCCGCATTGAGCGCCTGCCGCTTGACGCACTGGCCGAAGAGCCACAACTGATCTACCCCGACGGCAGCATGCGCATTGCTGCGTGGCGACTGTATGGCTCACTGTTTTTTGGTGCGGTGAACAAACTGGAGGCGCTACTCGACCCGCAAGCCGGGCACCCGGAAGTCGTCATTCTTGATGCAGAGCGCCTGATACAGCTTGACACCACGGGGCTGGAGGGGCTTGAGTTGCTACGCGACAAACTTGGCAAGCGCGGCTGCGTGCTGGTGATTAGCGGCCTTAACTCGCAGCCCGCTTCGCTACTCGAGCGATCCGGCTTTATTGAGCATCTCGGCGTAAGCAACGTTTGCAAGGACTTGGATACAGCGCTGGCTCACGCAGAACGCCTGCTACCCGACCTGATGGGTGGTGGCGAGTACGAGTAATCGCCTCAAGAAACAACAGCGTAGTCACCAAAAACGTTTATTTCGTTTTCTGGCTGAGCGCCATCGTTTGCGTGCCGGTAATGATCATGCGCACCATCAGGACAATTTGCCCGGTCAGTTCGGCGTACTTCTCTTTGGGCAAATCGAGTGCGGTGGCACCCATTGCAAAAACCAACCGGGTAATCGCCTTGGCGGTCAGTGCGGGTTCGTACAAACCAGTTTTCTTGATCCGGGCCAGGCGCATCAGATCCAGCCGCAATTCATCTTCGAAGAAATTTAACTGCCGTTCTACGGCCTTTTTGAAAGCATCCGAGCCAACGGTTCCCTCCCGCAGCAGGATATGCAGCAGGCGGTCGTCAGCGCGCAGCTGTTCCATAAAGGCGTCGGTACAGCCCTGAACGACGCTTTCTTCCGAGGTGGCGCGCTGGCGCGCTTCGCCGATGATCTGGCGTAGTGACTGCCCCGCCAGATCGATCAGCGCAACGGCAAGTTCATCGAGATCGCGGAAGTGACGGTAGATGCTGTTCGGTGCGATGCCGGCCTCACGGGCGACTTCGCGCAGGCTGAGCGTCGATACACTGCGATTCGGCCCCAGCAATTTCAGCGCGGCGGCGATGATGTCCTCGCGGGAAATCACCGGCTTTCGCCCCTGGGGATTAACCTGAACAGAGTCTGGGATACCGCTCATGGATTCTCTGGAACTCGCTCACTAAAAAGGTGGATTATCATAACCGATGAGTTAATGCGCAACTGTATAGCCGACTGTATTTTATTTGATATACTGAGCACTGACCGCTGTCGAAGTATCTGTGTTTTCGTATTGTGCTGGAATCCGGCCCGATTTGGGCCTGATTGTGGCTAGTTCAATTTCAATCCAGCGCCCTTTTTGGTACGACAAACCGTTACTTCCTTTGAACCTCTTTCACCTCTCCCCTCTAGGTAAATTGTGAATCAATCTGAGCTGACCCCTGTCGGTCACTGGCGGCCTGGCTCCCAGTCGCCTGTTTTCGAGCCGGTCGAACTAGGCCGCCTGCTGGCGCAGATCCGCGAGCCGGTGCATGTCGTGCGCGACGTTGCGCGGGCCCGCATCGGGCTAGCGGCAGGCGGCGCGGTGACGACGACGGCGGCGCATGGCGATTCGCCGCTGCTGGCGACGCTGCCGGCGATCTACCCGGAATGGCTCGGCGACCGCTCGTTCTGCGAGGCGCATGGCGTGCGTTTCCCCTACGTTGCCGGCGAGATGGCGAACGGCATCACGACGACGCGCATGTGCATCGCGATGGCCGAAGCCGGCATGGTCGGCTTCTTCGGTGCCGGCGGGCTCGGCTATCCGCGCGTCGAAGAGGCTGTTGATGAGCTGGTTGCCAAACTGGGCAACCGTTTGCCGTGGGGCGTCAATCTAATCCACTCGCCGAACGAAGCGGCGCTCGAAAACCGCGTCGCCGATCTGCTGCTGCGCAAAGGCGTGCCGATCATCTCGGCGTCGGCGTTCATGGGTCTGACCCCAGCCATCGTGCGCTGCGCAGCGGCCGGTCTGCATCTTGACGCCAACGGCCGCATCGTCCGCAAACATCGCATCTTTGCCAAGATTTCCCGGCGTGAAGTGGCGATCCGCTTCATGTCGCCAGCACCGGCCGACATGCTGCGCGCGCTGGTCGCGCAGAATCTGCTGACGCAGAGCGAGGCCGATCTCGCCGCAAAAGTCCCGGTTGCCGAAGACATCACGGTTGAAGCCGACAGCGGCGGTCACACCGACAATCAGCTGCTGGTCGCACTGTTTCCGACGATCATGGCGCTGCGCGACGAGTTGGTGCTGCAGCATGGCTATGAGCGTCCGATTCGCGTTGGCGCGGCGGGCGGGCTGGGTACGCCGGGTTCGCTGGCGGCGGCCTTTTCGATGGGTGCCGCTTACGTGGTCACCGGTTCGGTCAATCAGGCCGCCGTCGAGTCCGGGCTTTCGGATGCCGGCAAGACGATGCTCGCCGAAGCCGATGTGGCCGACGTGATCATGGCGCCGGCCGCCGACATGTTCGAGCTTGGCGTCAATGTGCAGGTGCTCAAGCGCGGCACGATGTTCTGCGTGCGCTCGTCGAAGCTCTACGAAGCCTGGCACTCGAACGCGTCGCTCGAAGCGATTCCGCCCGAGCTGAAAACCAAACTCGAACGTGACGTGCTGCACGCCACCTTCGACGAAATCTGGGCCGAAACCCGGGGCTTCTGGCAGAAGCGCGACGCGGCTGAAGTCGTCCGTGCCGAGGCCGACCCCAAGCACCGCATGGCGCTCGTTTTCCGCTGGTATCTCGGCAAGGCCAGCAAATGGGCAATCGACGGCGAAGTCTCGCGGCGCGCCGATTACCAGATCTGGTCCGGTCCGGCGATGGGCGCTTTCAACCGCTGGGCGGCGGGTTCCTTCCTTGCCGAGCCGAAGAACCGCTCGGTAGTGCAGATCGCGCTGAACCTGCTCGAAGGCGCTGCCGTCATCACGCGCGCCGGCCAGCTGCGCGGTTTCGGCCTGCCGTTTTCGTCCGCGTCGTTCCAGTTCCGGCCGCGCCTGCTTTCCTGATTTTTTCACTGATTTTTTTGAATTTCTCCTGACATCCTCTTCGTCGCAATCGAGATCACTGCCATGTCCAAAACCCATCGCCAGCAAACCCCCATCGCCGTCGTCGGCGTCAGCGCCCTGTTCCCCGGATCGACCGATTCGCGTGGCTTCTGGACCGACATCCTGGCCGGCAAGGATCTGATCACCGACGTGCCGGCGTCGCACTGGCTGATCGAGGACTATTACGATCCCGATCCGAAGGCGCTCGACAAGACCTACTCGAAGCGCGGCGGTTTCCTGCCGCCGGTCGACTTCGATCCGTTGG
>CAJBIL010000054.1 GCA_903953145.1 uncultured beta proteobacterium | reverse complement strand
GCTGCGTGAAGAGAGGGATCGCCAACGCCACGGTGGCCGGCCCAAGCAGGAAATGCACGAACTGCGCGCCTTCAAAGTAGGTGCGATAAGGCGTCCCGGTGAACACCAGCACGCTGACCACCAGCGCCACCGAAATCGCCACCGGGTTGGCCAGCGGATTACTGCCACTCCGCTTGTACATGGCAAAGGCCAGCTGATAGGCGACCAGCGTCAGCGTCAACCCGAGTAACGGCGTGGCCGAGAGGTAGACCCAGATTTCGTTGATTTTTGGCACAACGTTCATGGCTGCCCGGCTTTCTGGTCTTCATGCGGGCTACGGTTACGCAAGAAAAATTTCAAGGTCAGGGCGGTGGCGGCCATCGACAGCAGCGTGCTGCCGACCAGTGCAACACTGAGCGCCAGCCACTCGTCGGCGACGCGGCTGGCGTGAATCATCACTCCGGCCCCGGCCGGCACAAAGAGCAGCGAGAGATGCTGGAGCAGATTATTTGCCGTATTCCGCAAGTCATCACTCATCCCGCCACGCAGCAACAAGCCGCCAAAAAGCAAAACAAGGCCAATCACCGGGCCGGGCACCGGCAAGGCAAAAAACTGAACGAAAATTTCACCGATCAGTTGCAGTAAAAGCAGCAGAGTTAGTGCAGAAAGCATGATTTGGCAAGGTTCTCGTTGTGGTTAATGGTATTTCAACCGGCCGCTCAGGAACTGCAAGATAACATCGAACATCCCGCTTTGTGTCGTGCCCAGTCCGGGCGTTTGGCGCTGAAGGCTGCGCGGCCGGGTTGTTCGTCGTAGGGGTGACGCAACACGTCGAGTAACGCTGCGATGTGGCCGGGATCGCCCTGTTCGGCGGATTCGATGGCTTGCTGGGCAAGGTAATTGCGCAGGACGTAACATGGGTTGATGCGATTCATCGCGGCCTGCCGCGCGTTGGGCGATGCTGCTTCCTGCTGCAAACGCACGGTGTAGCGTTGCAGCCAGGCGGCGAAAGCCGGGGCAAATTGTGCGTACAGATCAGCGCGATAAAAGGCTTCAACAAACAGCCCGGGCGCTGGCGCGGCCGGGTCGACCTGCGCGAGCTGGCGAAAAAATACGGTCATGTCGATTTCGGCCTCGTGCATCAGATCAAAAATAGCGTTGATCAACGCGGCATCATCGTCCTGCAAGCAGGCCAGACCAAACTTCTGTGCATACATCCGGCTTGCTGCACGGCCATAGGTTTCGTCAAAGGCGTCCAGGGCAGCGGACAGCGCAGACGTATCCGCCGTGAGCAGCCCCAGCGCATCGGCCAGGCGTTCGAGATTCCAGCGTGCAATTTCCGGTTGCCGCCCGAAACAGTAACGTTTGCCGGCGGCATCGGTGGTATTCGGCGTCCAGCCGGGATCAAAATTATCGACCCAGCCGTAAGGGCCGTAATCAATGGTCAGGCCGAGAATCGACATATTGTCGGTGTTCATCACGCCGTGCACGAAGCCGACGCGCATCCAATGCACGACCATCAGCGCGGTGCGGCTGCATACGTCGGCAAACCACGCGGCGAGGCGCTCGTCGAAGTCTTGGTGGCGGGCGGGATCGTTAAAATCACGGTGCATCGTGAACTCGACCAGCTGGCGCAACAGTGCGCCATCGCCACGCGCAGCGAGAATCTCGAAGTGGCCGAAGCGGGTAAACGAAGGTGCCACGCGGCAAACGATGGCGCCCGGTTCGTTGGCGGCATTCCCGTCATAAAACATATCGCGCCGCACAGCCTCGCCGGTACTCACCAGACTCAGCGCCCGCGTCGTCGGCACGCCAAGATGATGCATCGCCTCGCTACAGAGAAACTCGCGAATCGACGAACGCAGCACGGCACGGCCATCGGCCCGGCGCGAATAAGGCGTCGGGCCGGCGCCCTTGAGCTGCAATTCCCAGCGCTGGCCGGCACGATTAACCACTTCCCCCAGCCCGATCGCCCGCCCGTCGCCCAACTGCCCCGCCCAATGACCAAACTGGTGACCGCCATAACACGTTGCATAAGCCTGCATCCCCGGCAACAACGTATTACCGGCCAGCGCAGCAAGCAGCGCGGGCGACTGCAACTCGCCCACCGTGAGATCAAGCAAAGCCGCCGTTTCGGGCGAGTGCGCCAGAAGCCCCGGCGCGGCCACCGGCGTTGGCATCACCGCCGACCAGCAGGCACCATGCACCTGACGGATTTCGTTAGACAGATCAGGGTCGCCCGGCAGATCACGCAGAAAGCGGTTATCGAAAGTCAGTGCGGACATTTTGAAGGTGTGTGGTGAGTAAGGAACATGCTTGCTAGAACGTCAAGCCTGCCAGAGGTTCCCGCCAGCCTTCAATGCGCTGCCCTGCAACCCGCATGGAATGGCGATCCAGCTCACTGACTCGCCGGAAAGTCAATGAATACGGGCATCTTCAGAAACTCCCCCCACCCGCCAGGTATTGCAGAAGCCTCCGCCAGCCCCTGATAACCTGGTAGCGCCTGCAATCGTTGCTGGAAGGTGCGACCCGACAAATGGGCGAGAAAGGCTTGCGTGGCTTCGCTGGCAGCAATATTGCGCGACAGGGCGAAACCGTAGCGTTCCTCGATCAACGGCACAAAATCGAGGTCGTAACGCGCGGCCACGGCTTCGATGCCGAACCCGACGTCGGCCTGCCCGCTGGCGACGGTGGCAGCCACGGCTTCATGCGTGAATTCTTCATGCGTATAGCCATCAATACCTTCTGCTTGCAGACCGTTGGCCAGAAGCAACTGATCGACCAGACTGCGTGTGCCGGAGCCACGCTGGCGATTGACCATGCGCGCGCCGCGCGCCGCGAGATCAGCCAGGGTAGCCAATTGCAGCGGATTGCCCCGGGCGACGATCAGCCCCTGGCAGCGGCGCATGACCGGGATGCAGCAATGCTGCTTGGGTTTTAACCAGCGTCCGAGCCAGCCGGCCAACTGGGTCGACGACCACGCCTCGGGCACATGAAAGCCGGCCAGATCAAACTCCTCACGCCCCAGACCAGCCAGCGCTTCCTCGCTGCCGCGCCAGCTCAGATCAAAGCGAATGTCGCGCCCGTGCTCGAACCAGTCAGCCAATGCCAGATCATGGCTGGCCGCAATGCGCAAGCGCGCTGGCGGGCTTTCTGCCACGGGCGCCAGCAAGGTACGCAAACGCGCTTCCCACGGCGTATGGGCCTCGGCCAGCGCTTGCCGCGCCGAGCGATCAAGCGCCATGATGGCGGCGCCAAGCTCGGTCAGCTGCGTCCCCCGGCCGCGCGCCATCACAACCAGCGAAGCGCCCAGCACGGCCTCGCAACGCCTCAGCAAACCCCACGCCGTGCGATAAGACAACCCCGCCGCCCTGGCGGCATTGCCCAGCGCACCCGGCACGACAAGCGCTGCGAGAAGCGCAAAAAGGCGCGTGGTATCCGCCTCGCTCAGCGTTGAATCAAGGACCCAGCTCCAGCGCAACCCGGCTTGCGCCGGCAATGTTGTTGCAGCGACTGACATATTTCGACCTCCTTGCCGGTACTTTAACCTTGACACGAAGCTTTATGCAGAAGATTGCATAAACCGTCTCATCGATCGACAACGAAACAACTCACTTTGCGACCCTCCCTTGCCTGAATTCAGCGAAAGCCTGTTGGCTGCCTGGTATCTGCTGACCGACGCCAACGCCCGGCTGATCGACGTTGTGCTGTTAAGCCTGCGCGTCAGCCTGACGGCGGCGATGATCGCCTGCCTGATCGGCATGCCGATTGGCGCGCTGCTGGCGGTCGGGCGCTTTCCCGGGCGGCGGGCGTTGATTGTGCTGTTTAACGGGTTGATGGGGCTGCCGCCGGTGGTCGTTGGCCTGCTGGTCTATTTGCTGCTCTCGCGCGCCGGGCCGCTTGGCAGTTTCGGCTTGCTGTTCTCGCCGGCTGCGATGGTGATTGCGCAGGCGGTGCTGGTCACGCCGATTGTCGCAGCACTCACCCGGCAGACGATTGCCGATTCCTGGCTGGAGTTTCGCGAACAGTTACGCTCACTGGGCGCCAGCCGCACGCGCGCTGCGGCGACCCTGCTCTGGGATGGCCGCTTCTCGCTCAGCACCGCAGCACTGGCCGGCTTTGGGCGGGCGATTGCCGAAGTCGGCGCGGTCATGATCGTCGGCGGCAACATTGACGGCGTCACCCGCGTGATGACAACAACGATTGCGCTGGAAACCAGCAAGGGCGACCTGCCGCTGGCCCTCGGTCTCGGCCTGATCCTGATTACGGTCGTCCTCGCGGTGAACGCGGCGGCCTACCTGTTGCGCCAGTGGGCAGAACGGCGCTGGGGATGAGCGTGCCGACAAAAATACCCGCCGCCGCCGCCACCGCCTGGCTGCATCTCGAACAGCTTGGCCTGCAAGCCGGCAGCACCTGCATTATCGACGCAGCAACGCTAACGCTCGCCGCGCAGCGTACCGTCGTACTGGGCCCGAACGGTGCCGGCAAAAGCTCGCTGTTGCGGCTGATCCACGGGCTGCTTCGGCCGACGGGCGGGCAGTTGATCTGGCCACAGCAATTAACGCAAGCGATGGTTTTCCAGCGCCCGGTGATGCTGCGCACCACAGCGCTGGAGAACGTCATCTACGGCTTGCGGCTACAGGGACATAACGCCCCCGAATGCCGCCAGCGCGCCGCAGCCGCACTCGACAAAGTCGGCCTGAGCGCCATTGCCCAACGGCCAGCCAGGCTGCTCTCCGGCGGCGAACAACAACGTGTGGCGCTGGCGCGTGCCTGGGCGCGCGAGCCGGCACTGCTGATTCTTGACGAACCAACCGCCAGCCTCGACCCGGCCAGCGCCCGCGAGGTGGAGCGCATCATCACCGAGATCGCCAATGCCGGCACACGGCTCCTGATGACGACCCACAATCTCGGCCAGGCGCGCCGGATTGCCGAAGAAATCGTATTTATTGACCATGGCCGGATCGTCGAACAAAGCGCTGCCGACCTGTTTTTCACCCTGCCGCAAAGCAATGCGGCGCAATGTTTTCTCAAGGAAGAAACCCCATGACCTCCCGCCGCCTATTTTGTACATCCCTCGCCGTTCTGACCACGCTCGGCTTGCTCTCTGCCACAGCCAGCCACGCCGAGGAGCGCTTCATCACCGTTTCATCGACCACCTCGACCGAGCAATCCGGCCTCTTCAGCCACCTGCTGCCGATCTTCGAGAAAACCAGTGGCATCAAAGTCCGTGTTGTTGCCCTGGGCACCGGTCAGGCACTCGACCTGGCGCGTCGTGGTGATGCCGACGTGGTGTTTGTGCATGACAAAAGCGCCGAGGAGAAATTTGTCGCCGAAGGCTTCGGCGTCAAGCGCCAGGAAGTGATGTACAACGACTTCATCGTGGCCGGCCCGAAGAGCGACCCGGCCAAAGCCGCCGGCAAGGACATCCTCGAAGGCCTGCGCCGCATCGAAGCGGCGCAGGCCCCCTTCGTTTCGCGGGGCGACAAGAGCGGCACGCACGCCGCCGAACTGCGTTACTGGAAAGCAGCCAATGTTGATCTCGATAAGGCCAAAGGCGCGTGGTATCGCGATACCGGCTCCGGCATGGGGCCGGCGCTGAACACCGCCGCATCAATGAACGCCTACATTCTGGCTGACCGTGGCACCTGGCTCGCGTTCAAGAATCGTGGCGAACTCGGCATCGTCGTCGAAGGCGATACGCGACTCTTCAACCAGTACGGCGTAATCCTCGTCAACCCGGCAAAACACCCGCACGTGAAACAGGCCGATGGTCAGAAATTTATCGACTGGGTGGTGTCGGAGGCCGGCCAGAAATCGATTGCCGACTACAAGATCGGTGGCGAACAGCTGTTTTTCCCCAATGCCGCCAAACCCTGATAACGGAGCCACCATGCGTCGTTTAATGCTCAGACTTGCTACCGTGGCCCTGCTCAGTGCCGCCCTCCCCGTGCTGGCAGCCGATGAAACCGGGGCCACCTATGGCAACGGCAAAAACAGCTTTGCGCTGGCAACCGGCAGCCCTGGCGAACTCGGGCTGCTCAAACTGCTGGCCGAAGAATTCGCCCGGCGTGCCGACGCCCAAATGCTGTGGGTCAAGGCCGGCACCGGGCAGTCGCTCAAACTGTTACAGGAAAAGAAAGTCGACATGGCCATGGTGCATGCCCCGGCGCAGGTAGACAAAGCCGTGCAGGACGGCTGGGCGAGCGGCAAAACCCTGATCGGCTCCAATGAGTTTTACATCGTTGGCCCGAAAAACGACCCAGCAGAAATTGCCAAAGCCGGTAGTGCTGCCGATGCCTACCAGCGCATCGCAAAGGCCGGCGCACCCTTCGTCTCGCGCGGCGACAATTCCGGCACACATCAGAAGGAAATGCAGATCTGGAAGCAGGCAGCAACCCAGCCTGCGGGCAGTTGGTACGTCGTCACCAAGGACTTCATGACCGCCAGCCTGAAGCGCGCCAATGCCGAGAACGCCTATTTCATGAGCGACTCATCAACCTGGATCATGGAAAAAAATGTGGCGCCGGATCTGGTTATTCTTTATCGGGGCGACAAATTTCTGGTTAACACCTACCACGCGCTGACCGCACCACCAGGCACCACGCCAGGCCGCGACACCGCCGAAAAGTTTGTCGCCTTTGTCGCCTCGCCCGACGGCCAGAAAATCATCGCCAACTATGGCCGTGACCGCTTCGGTGAGAGTCTTTACAATGACGAGCCCTACGCGCGTCAATACGACCGATAGCAATCGATCATCCAGGAGAACCCCATGCAAATCAGCAGCCGGAACCAACTCAAAGGCACCATCCAATCCGTCACCCCAGGCGCCGTGAATAGCGAAGTCAGCATCGAAATCGCGCCGGGTGTCGTGGTTGTCGCCCAGATCACCAGCACTTCGGTAGATCGACTCGGCCTGAAGGCCGGCGGCACGGCTTACGCCATCATCAAAGCCGATAGCGTCATGGTTGGCGTGGACTAACGCCCAGCAACCACAGCCCGGGGATTGCGGCCACGCCAGTCGGCGTCAAAACAATCGCTCGGGGGTCAGACGAATGCCGACGGAGACCCATCGGCTGCTGCCCGGCGCATCAAACTGCTGGCCGACCGTTGCATCAATCTGAAAGAGATTGGGGATTACGGCGAAACGCAGGCCGGTTTGCCCGAAACGTTGTGCGCGGCTATCGCCGAACACCTCGGCAATACCGATCAAACGCCCGTTCAGATAAAACTCGCCGCCCAAGCCCCAGGTCATGTTGCTCTGATGGGATTTGTGGTCACGCAACCAGCCCAGGTTGGCGTGCATGATGATTTTATCCTCATAAAACGAGGCGGACAGCGGCACATAGGCAAACTCATTACCCAATTGATTGGGCCCCGGCTTGATCTCGGGATGGCGCACCGATCCTGCGGCCAGGCCAATTCCCCAGCCGTTTGTTTCCAGTGGCCGGAAAAGCGTTTTGAGCTGTAGCACATAATCGCTGGTTGAACTCTCGCCGTCATTTCTGGCCCGCCCGCCGCCCAGCGTCACCTCGAAATTACCGCCCGGGTTGCACGCCGGCAGCGCCCACACTTCGCGACTATCCGAATAATGACGGGCCCAACTTTCGAGCTGGCAACTACCGCCCGTCGTCAAACGGGCGTCGTCGGTCACAAAGGGGCGAGCGGCAAGTGCTGGCAAGCAGATCAAGAGCGCAAGCAAGCCGAACAGGGTGTTTTTCATGGTGACGATTTTATGCCAAAAATATTTAAGAATGATGACAAGCACCGGGCCTTTGGCAGACGGGGCGCGTCAAGTTATCGCTCAATACGGCTCAATGGTGGTGCGGCTGATCCGCTACATGATGTGTCTCAGCGGCGGCATGATGCGTTTCGTGCGCGTTTTTCGGTGTTGGCCGGCCGACCCACTGCGGCAGCAATGAGCCGGCGATCATGCCGGTAATGCTGACGGCGAGGCCGATCAGTTGTGCTGGCACCAGGCTCTCGGCGACCAGTGCTTCGACCAGCAGCCAGGAACATACGCCGCCGAAGATGGCGGCCAGCGCCCCCTGCGTTGTCGCACGTTGCCAGTAAGCGCCGAAGAAAAGTGGCACGAAAGCGCCGGCCAGTGTGATTTTGTAGGCGTTCTCAACCATCTTGAAAATCGAGGTGTTGGTATTCAGCGCAAAAACCAGCACGAGGCACGCAAAACAGACGATGGTGATGCGCATCAAACGCAGAAAGGCGTGGTCGCCAATGCCGGGGAAGTAGCCGCGCAGGATGTTTTCCGAGAAGGCGACCGATGGCGCAAGCAGTGTCGCCGACGAGCAGCTCATGATCGCTGACAGTACCGCGCCGAAGAAAATCGCCTGCGCGAAAACCGGCGTGTGTTGCAGCACCAGCGTGGGCAGCACCAATTGCGGATCGGTAGCGATCAGCCCGTTGAACTGCGCCGGGTTGATCAGCGTTGCCGCATAGGCGATGAACATGGGTACGAAGGTAAAACAGAAATAAAGCACGCCGCCGAGCACCGAAGCATAGATGGCGATCTTCGCGCTCTTCGCCGATGTCACGCGCTGGAAAACGTCCTGTTGCGGGATCGAGCCGAGCATCATGGTGATCCACGCCCCCAGAAAAGCCAGCCACTGCGCGGCATTTGCCTCAGGGAAAAAATCCAGTTTGCCGGCAGCGGACGCCTGGCTGATGACCACCTCGACGCCACCAGTCATGTCGGCCACGATGCTGCCAATGTAGAGCATGCCGCCCATGACCACGCCCATTTGCACGAAATCGAGAATCGCCACCGACAGCATGCCGCCAAAGGTCGTGTAGGTGAGAACGATAGCGGCGCCGAGAATCATCCCGGCGGTTTGTGAAATCGCCCCGCCGGTAACCACGTTGAACACCAGCCCAAGCGCCTTGATCTGCGCCGATACCCAGCCAAGATAGGAGGCCACGATGCACAGCGTGGTGAGTACCTCGACCGTCCGGTTGTAGCGCATGCGGAAAAAATCGCCGAGCGTCAGCACGTTCAGCTTGTACAGCTTGGTGCCGTAAAAAACGCCGGCAATAATCAGGCACATACTGGCGCCAAACGGGTCAGCCACCACGCCACGCAGACCATCTTTGACGAAAGTTGCCGAGACGCCGAACACCGCTTCAGCGCCGAACCAGGTGGCGAATACGGTGGCGGTGACGACGGGCAGCGGCAGGCTGCGCCCGGCAACGGCAAAGTCCTTGGCGTTGTGCACGCGCGTGGCGGCGTACAGGCCGATGCCAATCGAAATGAGCAGATAAATAACGACGAACCAGAGGAGCATGG
>CAJBIL010000053.1 GCA_903953145.1 uncultured beta proteobacterium | reverse complement strand
GCCCACGGTGGGCAGGGGTTGGGTGCGCTATCGACCAAAGGGTTTCGCGTCCGCAACGGACGAGTGACGATGGGCAAGGATACGGTCGAGTAAGGTAAGCAGGTCAAAAAGGCGCTTTCGCGCCATTTAATCTGGCGCGAAAAAATACTTGCACGCCAGATTAAATGGCGCGATACTTTGAATCGCGCCATTTATATCCGGTTTTAGCCATTTGCACGCCAACTCCCATGCCCAAAAAAATATCACTTCAGGAACTAGAGCAGGTCACGCGGGTGATTCGCCAGTACCCCGACGGGATCGGCATCGACGCGCTTGTCCGGCTTGCCGGGATGGATGTGCCGCGCCGTACCTTGCAGCGCCGTCTGGCGACACTGGTTGAGCAACAGCGTATTCAAATTACCGGTGAGGGGCGTGCAACCCGTTATCGTTTGCCCACACACCTGATCGGCACGCCAATGAGCGTGCAAAGCACGCGAGCAACCTACGACGTGACCGCCGTAGAAAACTACGTCACCACCTCCCCGGAAGGCGAGGCCGTCAAAGCCTATATCCGCCAGCCGCGCCAGCAACGTAAGCCGGTGAGTTATCAGATCGGCTTTCTGGAGCAGTACCGCCCCAATCAGACGGCGTACTTGCCGGCGTCCTTGCGTGCCCAGCTTCATAGTTTGGGGCGCTCGCCGGCTGAACACACGCCGGCCGGCACCTTCGCCCGTGACATCCTCAACCGTCTGTTGATTGATCTGGCGTGGGCGTCTTCCAAGCTCGAAGGCAACACCTACAGCCGGCTGGATACCGAGCGCCTGATTGAATTCGGTCAGGCGGCGGAGGGCAAGGATGCGCTTGAAACCCAGATGATCCTGAATCACAAATCGGCCATCGAATATCTGGTCTGCACCCCGGAGCAAGCCGGCCTGACACCTGACACCGTGATCGCCCTGCACGCTTTTTTATCCGATGGTCTGATGCCCGATCCGTTGGCCTGTGGTCGCTTGCGTATTCGCCCGGTAGAAATCGGCGGTAGCGTTTATCTGCCGATGGCCATGCCGCAACGTGTTGAAGAGTTGTTCGGTATCGTCCTGAGCATGGCTGCAGAAATCATTGACCCCTTTGAGCAATCGTTTTTCCTGATGGTGCATCTGCCCTATCTGCAACCCTTTGAAGATGTTAACAAGCGGGTTTCACGGCTGGCGGCCAATATTCCGCTGATCCGGCACAACCTTGGCCCGCTATCCTTCATCGACGTGCCGCAGCAAGCCTATGTGGATGCACTGCTCGGCGTTTATGAGTTGAACGATGTTGCGCTGCTGCGCGATGTGTTTGTGTGGGCTTACGAGCGCTCCTGCCAGCAATATCTTGCCGTGCAGCAGCAGCTACAACCGCCGGATACCTTTCGTCTGCGCTATCGCAACGAACTGGCTGGCATTGTGTGCGCCATCGTTCGCAGTGGTTCAAAGATCAGTGAGCCGGTGATTCAAGCCTGTTTGCCGGCTGGCGTCGCTTATGAAGACCGGTCGCGCTTTATTGCGCTGGTGATTGCAGAATTCAAAACAATTCATACTGGCAATGCCATCCGTTTTGGCTTGCGTCCACTTGAGTTTGCCGCGTGGCAAGAAAGCATGGCCTGATTCAATGTTTTACAAAATACAGAAAGAGAGCAAACCATGATTGGCCGCCTGACCGGAGTTTTGCTGGAAAAGAACCCGCCACAAGTGCTGCTCGACGTGTATGGCGTCGGCTACGAGGTCGATGTGCCGATGAGCACCTTCTACAATCTGCCGGCTAATGGAGAGAAGGTGACGTTGCTCACACATTTTGTGGTGCGCGAAGACGGGCAGTTTCTATATGGCTTTGCCGGCGAGGCCGAGCGTTTTGCTTTTCGCCAGTTGATCAAAATATCCGGCGTTGGCGCACGGATGGCGCTGGCGGTGCTTTCCGGCCTGTCGGTGAGCGATCTGGCGCAAGCGATTGCGCGGCAGGAAGTCGGCCGGTTGATCAAGGTGCCGGGCATCGGCAAAAAAACGGCTGAACGCCTGCTGCTTGAGTTGAAAGGCAAGCTCGCCGAGACTATTCCGTCAAACGCCGTAATCGCGCCGGATAGTCAGCATGACATTCTCAATGCATTGCTGGCACTGGGTTACAATGACCGCGAAGCATCGGCCGCCCTGAAGCAATTGCCGGCAGATTGCTCCACCTCCGATGGCATTCGCCAGGCGCTCAAATTGCTCTCGAAAGTGTGAAAGCGTAATTCAAAGATGAACCCCACGCAGAAGCTAATTATCCAGATTGCCCTCGTTGCGCTGCTGCTGATTGGCTGCGTCGCTGTTTTGATGCCTTTTACCGGCACGCTGCTTTTTGCCATTGTAATTTGCGTGACAACGCTGCCGGTGCGCAATCGGTTACTGGATTTCTGTGGCAGGCGAAGCAGTCTGGCTGCCGTGCTGATGTCGGTGCTGTTGCTTTTGTTTCTGGTGGCGCCAATGGCCTTGCTTTCCGGCTCATTGGCCGATGGCGTTGAGCTGGCCATCCGCTTCCTCAAGCCCCTGCTTGAAAGCGGGCTGCCTGCCGATGCACCGGTGTGGTTATCCAAGCTGCCTGTCGTTGGCCCGGATATTGGTGATTACTGGCACAAGCTAGTCGAGAGCCGTGAGGAAATGAACAAGCTGCTGCATCAGTTTCTAGATCCGACACGCAAGCTGGCGCTGATGACGGTTTCACTCTTTGCGCAGGGTTTGCTGCAACTGCTGCTGGTTATTTTCTTCGTTTTTTTCATCTTCCGTGATGCCGATATTTATGCCGAAGCATTGCATACCGGCAGCCGCAAGCTGGCCGGTGAGCTCGGCGAGCGAATGCTCAATCTGGCCGCAGGTACGGTGACTGGCGTGATGGTCGGCATTGTCGGCACGGCAGCAGCACAATCGCTGGTCGCGATGATTGGCTTCATCATTGCCGGCGTACCCGGCGTGATCATGCTGACCTTTGCCACCTTCTTTTTCTCGATGGTGCCGGTGATTGGCGCCACGCTGATCTGGGTGGGCGCAGCTGCCTGGCTCTACAACGGGGGCGAAACCGGCTGGGCGATATTCATGGTGTTGTGGGGCATGTTCGGGATCAGCAGCGTCGATAACTTCGTTAAACCGGTGCTGATTTCCCGCACCTCAAGTTTGCCGTTGCTACTTATTGTGGTGGGTGTATTCGGTGGTGTGCTGGTGTTCGGTTTTATCGGGCTGTTTCTTGGACCAACACTGTTGGCGCTCGGGCAGGTATTGATTCGTGAATGGCTGGCGCATGCCGATACTGAAACCCCGGCTGCGTCATGATTGAAACAGACAGCTTTGATGCAACGCCCGATGACCGGCTGATCTCAGCCGAATCAAAATCGACGCGGGAAGAGGCGATAGAGCGTGCGTTACGCCCCAAGCGTCTGGCTGATTACGTGGGCCAGGCCAAAATACGCGAGCAGTTGTCGATCTTCATCGAGGCTGCCAAACGGCGCAGCGATTCGCTTGACCATGTGTTGTTGTTTGGGCCGCCCGGCCTCGGCAAGACGACGCTGGCGCACATTATCGCCACCGAAATGGGCGTCAACATGCGCTCGACCTCCGGCCCGGTGCTTGAGCGTGCCGGTGACCTCGCCGCTATTCTGACCAATCTCGAACCGCACGACGTGCTGTTTATCGACGAAATTCACCGTCTGAGCCCGGTCGTCGAAGAAATCCTCTACCCGGCGCTTGAAGACTTCCAGATCGACATCATGATCGGCGAAGGCCCGGCGGCGCGCTCAGTCAAGCTGGATCTGCCGCCCTTCACGCTGGTCGGCGCCACCACGCGTGCCGGTATGCTCACCAATCCGCTGCGCGACCGCTTCGGCATCGTCTCGCGCCTTGAGTTTTACACGCCGGAAGAGCTGACGCATATCGTTACGCGCTCGGCTCAATTGCTGGGTGTGCCGGCCGATCATGGCGGCGCGCTGGAGATCGCCAAACGTTCACGCGGCACGCCGCGTATTGCCAACCGTCTGCTGCGGCGTGTGCGTGATTTTGCCGAGGTCAAGGCCGCCGGCAGCATCACGCAGGAAGTCGCTGACCTCGCGCTGCTCATGTTGGATGTCGATCACGGCGGGCTGGATATCATGGACCGCAAACTACTTTCCGCGATCATTGACAAGTTTGCGGGTGGCCCGGTCGGCGTTGATAACCTTGCCGCCGCGATTGGCGAGGCGCGTGACACGATTGAGGATGTGCTCGAACCCTATCTCATCCAGCAGGGTTATTTGCAACGCACGCCACGCGGTCGCATGGCGACAGCCGCTGTTTATCGCCATCTCGGTCTTGAGCCCCCCACGAGCAATGGGCAGAACGAGCTCTGGCGCAGTCAGTAAAGGCAGTATCTAAAATTGCCGCTGCCCTGAAAGCCGCGCCAAATGGCGATCTAGCGCATCGACTCTTCGGAGAGCCTCATGAATGCTTGATCTACAGCCGATGCTGCTGATAGATCGTTTATCCATGCGCTATTCAGCCCGATAGCGTTTTAATATTCCCCGCTAGACGACCAGTTTGCGCTGTGCGAGATAGGTGTGGAGGATTTCCAGGCGCGAGAGTGGATCCTGCAATTCAAGCAGTTTCTGCTTGGCGAGCGCCTGCACCGGGACGACTTCCGTCAGCCTGTAGCCAACCCAGG
>CAJBIL010000052.1 GCA_903953145.1 uncultured beta proteobacterium | reverse complement strand
GGTCGACTCGCTTCGGGCCAAGACCGACCGACGCGCCAAGGACTCGCCATCCATCGCGGACTGGTTGCAAATCACCTTGCTCTTCGGCTGCCGCCGCTCGGAGTCGCTGGAAATGACCTGGGCCCAAATCGACTTTGAGGACGGCGTTGCGACCTTTGACGTAACAAAGAGCAAACGTCCTCACGCAATCCCTTTCGGCCCCCACGCTCGATCCATCCTTGAACGCAGACGTAAGGTTGCCGAAGAGGCGGGTGAAACATCCATTTATGTTTTTCCTGCCACTCGCACAGGACGCGTATCCAAGGAGCGGACTTTTATTCAGCAAACTAAGACGGCGGAGGACGAGGTAATAAAGAAGTCGGGCGTAGTTTTTTCCGCTCACGACCTGCGACGTACCTCGACGACCCTGCTCGGCGAGGCTGGGAGTAATGTTTACCAGATCAAGGCGGCCCTTAATCACGCAAGCGATGGCAGGGACGTAACGGAGCGGCACTACATGCGAATCCGGTTGAAGGCTCTTCGCTCTGTTTTCGAACGGCTGGAAGAGTCGATTTTGGAAGAGGCTGGCGTCCGTCAGGCAGAGCCCGACGGCTTGGCCGAGCTGATTTCGCTCCTCAAATCGAAGGCGTCCGACCCCGCCGCTATCGCCGTTATTAAGGCAGCCTTGGAAGCTTAGTCAGCGCTGGATAGCGGAGGGTTGAGCCCGCTGCATTGATACATCGGCATATCCCCTTTCGGTAAGCTCTTTCGAGCCACTCATACTCCTCAACCCGCTACCCGTCCGGGTGCTAGATCGGCTTCGCCTGCATTCAACCCCGCCAGCCAGCGGCGCTGCGGCATATCCTCGCGTTGCTGCGGTAATCCTCGCCCCGAAGCTCATTCTTCGCTTTTCCTGACTGTCACGGTTGCTTGCTCCGCACCTGTCAAAGGTCGGACGGAACAACGCGGGCATTCGTCTTTCTTTCGAAGCGGCTCCAAAGAGCAGATTACAACCGAGAGGAGACATACCATGTCGCAGTCACGTCATCATCGTTCCAACCGTTCAAAGTCCCAACATGCGGCGTTCCCCCGCACCCCCGAAGCTCACCAAAGAGCAGATGGCGGCGATGGCAATGCAATCCCGCAAAACCTTTTCGCCGACCTGCTGCGCGAGGTCGTTAGTCGCCCCGGCATCATTTCAGAAGCCTATCGAGCATTTCA
Source organism: uncultured beta proteobacterium (assembly GCA_903953145.1). Classification (GTDB taxonomy): domain Bacteria; phylum Pseudomonadota; class Gammaproteobacteria; order Burkholderiales; family Rhodocyclaceae; genus CAJBIL01. Next base: position 1,380 of record CAJBIL010000052.1, on the reverse strand, counting down.
CGCTTATAGCCTTGGCAATCAGCTCCTGGCTGCCTCTCAATTGATGGAACGTGATTTGCCGATTGCGCCGATTGCCAGCTTCAAAACCTGGAAGAGCAAAGGCCGCATGGTGCAAAAGGGGCAAAAAGCCATTCGCCTATTTATGCCCGTCACGTTGCGCCGTCAGGATCGCGACGAAGCAACGGGCATCGAGCAAGAGATACAGTTTCAGTCCTTTATGCTGCGACCGAACTGGTTCAGCCTAGACCAGACCGAGGGCGAGATTTTCACTCATGAGGTCAAGTCGCCCGAGTGGGATAGCGAACTGGCGATGGCCGCGTTTGGCATCAATGAGATCCCATTCGAAATTCTCGACGGCAACTGCCAGGGCTATGCCAGTCAAAACAGGATCGCCATCAACCCGTTAGCCGTCCTTCCCCACAAGACGCGGTTTCATGAAATGGCCCATGTCATTCTTGGGCATACCGCCGAAACATCAATGCAAGACGACGAGCGTACGCCACGCAACCTGCGCGAGGTCGAGGCCGAAAGCGTCGCGTTCATATTGTGTAGCCTGCTGGATCTTCCTGGCCAAGAAGAGGCAAGGGGGTACGTTCAGGTCTGGCTTGGCAACGAACCGATTGCCGAGAAAAACGCCCGCCGCATTTTCACCGCTGCTGACAAGTTGCTGAAAGCTGGCCAGCCTGCCACCAGCACCGAGCAGGAGGCTTGATCGTGAAATACCATTATGAAGCTGGCTCGGTCAGGTGGTTTCGCCACGACAGCGGGCACGATATTCGGTCCCATCGCTCGCCGAATGGCTGGGAAGCACATGCCGAGCTGATCGACTATCACCCTATCACTGGAAAATCACTTCGCCGCAGCGAGTGGTGGATTCGTGAATCACTTTCAATGAGTGGCGGTCACGAAACGCTGCGGGAACTTTGCGAGGTGTCGCTGCGATGCCTGCGAGAGGATGAATACCCAGAGCTTCGCGAACAGTTCAGGCAGGCACTCTGTCATAGCCAGAGCATCGCATCGACGGCATCAATCGAAAGCATTTCCAGCGAAATTTTCCTCAGTGCGAAGTGTTTATAGACCGTTGCCCGGGCGGCGCCAGCGATTTGTTCGGATGCCTTGTCAGCACTCGGTTTGAGGCCTGACGCGAAGCGAATCGCAATTCCAGCGAATCGGCGGCAACGGCCTCGGGCAGGGGGATGGCGGCGAAGCGCCTCGTTTCCGACGAAGCGCCTTGAGATCGGGCCACCGATCCGGCAGCGTGAAGTATCACGCACCCGGAGATTCTCCCCATGCCCAACCCCTCACATCGCCAACGCAGCGCCGAATCGTTCGCCGGAAAAACCCGGCTGGAATCCCTCACCCTGCGCTGCGGTCGCGATG
>CAJBIL010000051.1 GCA_903953145.1 uncultured beta proteobacterium | reverse complement strand
TCAAGGCGGTCGAGCCTAAGTTGCTGCCCGTCCTGCTTGATCACGCGGGGTGGAAAAAAGTGCTGGCAGACTGGGAAAGCATTCGCAAGGATGGTTTGAGCTGGACGGCGGCTGACAGCCTGTCAGCCCATGGTCGGCTGATCGAGGATCTGCTGACTTTTCAGGCCATCGTGGCCGACGAACACATGCTGACCAACGACCCTGACATTGATTCGATGTACCTGGTTGATACCGCTTTGACAAAACTTCCGGTTGCGCTTGAGCGGTTGGGTAAATTGCGGGCAAGCGGCACAGGCATCCTGACCAAAAAGCAGATCGTGCAACAGCAGCAGGTTGATATGACGAGCCTGCTTTCCGAGCTGAACGCTGCGGTCAAGGCGTTGCGTCTCAACCTGGACAAGACATCACGTTATAACCCCGCGATGAAAGGGGCGCTGGACGGTGCCGCGAAGGAACTCGTGGTGGCGGCTGAACAGATCTCGAAAATTGTCGTTGAAGACATGTTTATGGGTACGTTTGCGACACCGGCACCCGAATATTTCGCGATGACCACAGCAGCGATCGACAAGGGCTACAAGCAGATGTTCGACACCTTGCTGCCTTCGCTTGAGCAACTTGTACAACGCCGTATCGATAATGCCCAGCGTGAGCTGCAAATGAGCATCGGCATTGCCGTATTGATGTTGCTGATTTTTGCCTACGTCTCAATGGGCGCGTTTTACGCCACCATCAACAGCATCAAGGAGCTATCGAACAAGGCGCACACAATGGCGACGGGTGATCTGAGCGTGCGTATCGAGCTTGATACCCAGGACGAGCTGAAACTGGTCGGCGATAGTTTCAATGAGATGGCGACTGCCTTCCGCAGCCTGCTCCAGAATGTGCAGAACAGCGCGCATCAAGTGCTGGTGGCGACCAAACGCTTGTCCGAGTCGTCTGCGCAAATTTCACAGAGTACCGATCACCAGAGCGAATCGGCCTCGTCGATGGCTGCTGCCGTTGAGCAAATGACCGTCGGCGTCGATAACATTGCGCAAAACTCACAGACGGCAAATAACCTGTCCCGACGTGCCGGCGAGTTGTCCGCCGATGGCGGGCAGGTTGTCGGTACGGTGGTGCGCGAGATTAAGTTGATTGCCGATGCCGTGAATCAGTCTGCCGCCATCATTGATGATCTTGGTCAGCAGTCCGAAAAAATATCGGCGATTGTCAATGTGATCAAGGAGATTGCCGACCAGACCAATCTGCTGGCGTTGAATGCCGCAATCGAGGCAGCGCGTGCAGGGGAATCAGGGCGTGGATTTGCCGTGGTGGCCGATGAGGTGCGTAAGCTGGCCGAGCGTACATCCAAATCGACACAGGAAATTTCCTCGATGATTGGCGCCATTCAGAGCGGAACACAGAATGCCGTGTCGAGCATGAACAGTGGCGTTTCCCGCGTCAATAACGGCGTTACGCTGGCCACTCAGGCCGGTGAGTCGATCCGTGAGATCGAATCGAATGCGCGTCAGGTGGTTGATACCGTCGCTGATATCACTTCTTCGCTACGCGAGCAGAGCGTGGCCAGCACCGAGATCGCCAAGAACGTCGAGCGTATTGCACAGATGGCCGAAGAAAACAGCCTGGCAGTTGCCGAAAACGCATCAACTGCCAATCAACTCGAACGTCTCTCAGAAAGCCTGGAGGCTGAGGTGCGTCGTTTCAGATTGGGTTGATTGGGTTGTAGCGCAGCGGGTTGCTGTAATAAACGTTTTAACCACAAAGGCCAGCGCGAAGCCTCTCTGAATTCAGTGAGGTTTCGCGCTGGCCTTTGTGCCCGTGATAGTGAAATATATTCTTGGGGTTTCTCAGTTGATCATCTTGATCAACGCTTCTTCCAGCTCGATTCTGCCGTGCGGGCTGGTCATCGCGATGATGGTGTGGCCGGCGCGTAGTTCGTGGTTCATTGGCGGGTTGAACAGCCACTCCGTGGTGTCGCGGACAGCGAGCAGGATGTAGTCGGAACTGCGTAGCTTCAGGCTGGACAGAGGCCGTGGGACGAAATTTTCGGGCACCGGGATCTCTTCCACGCGCAGCCGTTTTTCAGATTTGAGCATCTCGTCGAGGAAGGAAACGACGTTAGGCCGGATCATTGCCGAGGCAATCCGCATGCCGCCGGTGAAGTCGGGCGACACGATGGAATCAGCACCGGCCTTGCGCATTTTCTCGATATTGCGGACTTCTCCACAGCGCGCCACAACGCGCACATTCGGATTTAACTGTTTCGCCGTGATGATGATCATCAGATTACGGCTATCGTCGCCGGTCACTGCAAAAACACCGTGCGCGTCCTCCAGGTCGGCTTTCAGGAGCATGTCATCGTCGCTTGCGTCGCCATGCAGATAGAGCAGGCCGGGATTTTTTTCCTTTTGCAGTTCAAGGTTTTCCAGTCGCTCGTCGATGGCGACGTAGTGCCGATTGGTGGCAGCGAGTTCATGCCCGACATTGCGACCAACACGGCCATAGCCGCAGACGATGAAATGACCGGATAGTTTTTTGATGAGTTTTTCCATGCGCTTTCTCCGCAAACTGCCATTAAGATCTGTCTCAACGAGTACGACCGTCACGGTGGAAAACAGGAACGAGAGTGTTCCAGCACCGAGAATGCCGATCAGCACGGTGAACGCACGTGCCAGCTGGTTGTTCGACATGTCGAGAATTTCACCGAAACCAATCGTGGCGACGGTGATGAAGGTCATGTAGAAACAGTCAAACCAGGAGTAACGACCCTCCATTAGCAGGTAGTAGCCGACGGTTCCCAGCACATGAACGCCGAGAAGCGTAGCAAGTGCCCAGTAGAGAAGGCGGAGAACCTGACTGGTTTGCGAGGAGGGCGTCATGGTGATGGATGATTTTGTATTTTATTTGCTTTTTGCCGGGTGCCGAACGCAGCTTGCACCTGCTAGAGCGAACGATACCATAGGCGCGGCATGCCATGCGTCTTGCCGGTGCATGATGCATCAAGTCTGATCTCTGTTTTTAGCCGGATGGTCCTGCGGGAAATCTGCTTTAATCCGGCCATGCGCGTCAAAATTCTCGCTTTCGCATCCGGCGTCGGGCTACTGCAAATACAGGGCAGTTTGCCGACGCCGGCGCTTGTTATTTCCCTGCTTGTTTTTGCCTTGCTACTTTTACTGGCACTTGGCCGCTTCAGTGCCGCCGTGGCGCGTCTGCTCGGGTTGCTGGCCTTTGCCGGGCTTGGCTTTGTTTGGGCGGCAGGCTGTGCGCAACAGCGTCTGGCAGCGCAGTTGCCGGAAGCGCTGGAGGGTGTCGAACTGGAAGTCGTGGGTGTCATTGCCACTTTGCCACAGCGTTTCGAGCGTGGTGAGCGGTTTGAATTCGTACTGGAATCGGTAAAAGCGCCCGATGGCAACCTTGCATCATTGACGGATGCGATGCCGCCACGTCTCATGTTGTCCTGGTATCGCGGCCTGCATGACGAAGAAGAGCATCTGGGGCGCACGGTTCACCCGGGCGAGCGCTGGCGTTTTACGGTGCGTCTCAAGCGCCCGCACGGCAATGCCAACCCGCATGGTTTTGACTACGAAGCGTGGCTGTTTGAACGCGGTATCCGGGCGACTGGCCATGTGCGGCCGCGTGCGGAAGCGGTGCGTCTGGAATCCTTCGTTGTGCGCCCCGATTACGCGATTGAGCGTTTGCGGGAAGCGATCCGTAGCCGTTTCCTCGATGTTTTGCCGGAGGCGCCTTATGTCGGCGTGCTGATTGCATTGACGATGGGAGATCAGCGCGTTATCCCGAATGCGCAGTGGAAAATATTCAACCGTACCGGCATTACGCATCTGGTCAGTATTTCAGGGCTGCATGTGACGATGGTGGCTGCTTTGCTGGCCGCACTGGTTGGCTGGTTGTGGCGGCGTAGCGAATGGTTGATGTTGCATCTGCCGGCGCAGAAGGCGGCGGTGCTTGCCGGTTGGCTGGCGGCGCTGATCTATGCGCTGCTCGCCGGCTTTGCCGTACCGGCGCAGCGCACGCTGTACATGCTCAGTGTGGTGGCACTGGCCTTATGGTCTGGCCGTAATCTGGGCGCCAGTCGAACGTTGCTGCTGGCTTTGCTGGTCGTTTTGCTGCTTGATCCCTGGGCGGTCTTGTCGGCGGGTTTCTGGCTGTCGTTCGGTGCGGTGGCGCTGCTCTTCTTTGTCGGCACCTCGCGCATTGCGGAGGCACGGGGCTGGCGGTCAATACTGGCTCAATGGGGCGCTACGCAATGGGCGGTAACGGTGGGTAGCTTGCCGCTGCTGTTACTGTTTTTTCAGCAATTTTCGCTGGTTTCACCGTTGGCCAATGCGCTGGCCATCCCCTTTGTGAGTTTTGTGATCACGCCGCTGGCGTTGCTTTTTGCCGTCTTGCCCTGGCCGCCTTTGCTGCAATTTGATCACTGGCTGATGGTGCAGTTGATGCTGTTGCTGGAATGGCTTGCCGACTGGCCGGTCTGGCAGCAAGCGGCGCCGCCGTTGTGGGCGTCCTTGCTGGCCGGGCTTGGCGTGTTCTGGCTCCTGTTGCCCCGGGGCTTTCCGGCACGCTGGCTGGGGTTGTGTTTGCTGCTGCCGGCACTTTTCTGGCCGGTGCCTCGCCCGGCGACGGGTGAGGCCTGGGTCGAGGTGCTTGATGTCGGGCAAGGGCTGGCAGTGCTGGTGCGCACAGCGCGGCATACGCTGCTCTACGATACCGGCCCGCTCTATAGCGCCGAAGCAGACGCCGGGCAGCGGATTGTTGTCCCTTACTTGCGTGCAACCGGTGTCGAGCAGCTCGATACACTGGTCGTCACGCATCGCGATGCGGATCATTCGGGTGGTGTGCGTGCCGTACAGGATGCCGTGCCGATTGCGCGCACGCTGACTTCGATGCCCGAACTACTCGGTGCCGGCGGTGCCGAGCGTTGTACGAATGCCCAAGCCTGGGAATGGGATGGTGTCCGCTTCACGATGCTGCATCCCGACCTCCCGGATTACGATAAAAAAGCCGTCAAGACAAACAACATGAGTTGCGTGCTGCGTGTTGAAAATGCCGCCGGTCGCAGTGTTCTGCTGACCTCGGATATCGAGGCTATCGATGAAAAAGCGCTGCTGGCGCGCGCACCACTCATGCTGCGCAGCGATGTTTTGCTTGCACCGCACCACGGCAGCCGCACTTCATCAACCCCGGAATTTATCGCCGCTGTGGGCGCGCGCGAGGTGGTTTTCCCCGTGGGTTATCGCAACCGCTTTAATCACCCCCGGCCGGATGTTGTCGAACGCTATGCCGGCAGCCGGTTATGGCGTACAGATTATGAGGGTGCGGTGACGATCACGCTGGCCGATACCGTAGCGCTGACCGCCTATCGGCAGGCACGGCAGCGCTATTGGTATGGGCAGTAAGGTGAGGAAAAAAGCGGCCCGGCATTCACCTTCCTGCATCACCGAATAAAGCGGAAGTAGGCGATCAGTTGCCGTAAGCGGGCGGCGGTTTCTTTCATCTGGCGGGTTTTTTCGGTGACTTCGGCGATCGAGCTTGAGGTCTGGTCGATGCCACTGACGATGCCTTCTACCTGGCTGGCGATTTCGTTGCCGGCGGCGGATTGCTGGCGGGTGCCTTCGGCAATGTGCAGGGAAATTGTGGCGACTTCTTCGCCGTGATGGGCGACCGCATCCAGCCCGGCGCGTGCTGCGCCCACCGCAGCGTCAGCGCCGGCGACGTGGGTGCCGGCAGATTCCATCGTCGAGACAGCGATTTGCGTGATGTGCTGGATCTTTTGCACGCTGGCGGTAATCTCAGCGGTTTGCTTGCTGGAGTTTTCGGCGAGTTTACGGACTTCATCGGCAACCACCGCAAAGCCCCGACCGGATTCGCCCGCCCGCGCAGCTTCAATGGCCGCATTCAATGCGAGCAGATTGGTCTGGTCGGCAATGCCGCGAATCACCTGGCTGACGCGATCAATCACGGTGATCGACTGGAACAGTTCGGTCATCGTTTGCCCGGCGCTATTGACCGTGCTGACCACGTTTTGCGAAGCATCCTGGCTTTCACTCATCCGCAGTGAGGCATCATCAAGCAGGCCATGCGAGGCCGCGACGGCTTTTGAAGCATGTTGCGCGCTGTCGGCAATTTCATTGACCGACACCACCAGTTGCTCGACCGAGGCGGCGATCCGGCTGACCGCGCTCGACTGGTTCTCGGTCACCCGGCGTGTCTGATCCATTTCGGTACTCAGGACGTCCGCGTTTTCGCCAACCTCTGTGGCCGCCTCGGCTATCTCGGCCATCATGGCCTTGAGGTGGGTTTGCATGGTGACCAGGGAGTCGTTCAGTTTTCCGAGTTCGTCCACGCGATGTAGCGGAATCTGATCGGTCAGGTTGCCCTGGGCGATATTTTTCTGACGTTCAATAATGCGCTGGATGATCGTCATCATCTGGTTCTGGATGGCCAGCAACCAGAGACCGGCGCCGACACCGGAGATGCCGAGGAGTTGGAGCGTCAGTTCAATAGCGCCCGGCGCAAGGCCGATTGACGGCCCGAAAACCAGTACCGCCGTGCCGATAACCTGTGCCGCGATCAGCCAGAGAACAAAGCCGGTCAGCTTGGTTTTGAGCGAGATACGCATCCAGCTCGAAGCCTTGGGAATTTTGGCCTGACCGTCCTTGAGCTTCTGATACAGCGCTTCGGCATCGGCAATCTGTTGCCGCGTCGGTTCGTTGCGAACCGACATATAGCCGATGATCTCGCTATTCTTGAGGACCGGTACGACCAGTGTATCCACCCAGTAATAATCACCGTTCTTGCAGCGATTTTTAACGATGCCGCCCCACGGGCGACCTTCCTTGATCGTCTCCCACAACCAGCCAAAAGCGCCGGGGAGCATGTCCGGGTGGCGCACCATGTTGTGGTTTTTGCCGATCAACTCCTCGCGCGTAAAGCCGCTGATCTGGATGAATGTGTCGTTGGCGTAGGTGATCATGCCTTTGAGATCGGTGCGCGAAACGATGTAGCGACCTTTGGGGAAGGGGACTTCGATCTGGCTGACAGGCAGGTTGGTTTTCATTGCGTTGTCTCGCGTTGATTGGTTTTGACGGGCAGCGAATTTTGGGCAATCTGCATTATTGCCATGTGGGGATTACAGCAGTCTTACAAAACCCTGTCAGCGTACAGGTTATTCGTTGTGGAATGGTTCTTTTTGCGCGGGGAAAAGACCGTAGAAGGCCTGGTCCGATTGCAGCATATGACCGGAGACCACTTCAGAAACCAGAAAGTCGACCAGCTCGCCGAGTGACACGCCGCCTTCGTTGGCCTGATGCCTCAGTTTTAAGGCGCGGTCTATCAGCATCTGGTGCTGTTCAATGTGCGCTTTAAGGTCCGGGTAGTCATGTTCGAGCAGTGTTGCTTCTTCGTTGGCGAAGTGTTCAACGACATGCGCCAGCAGGGCATCGAAGGCTTCGTTGAAGGGGGCGCGCTCGGCGGGGGCGTTGATCGCATGATCAAGCAGGTTGTTGGTGAGCTGGACAAGTTCGCGGTGCTCGCGGTCAATGGTTGAATTGCCACTGGCAAAGGCGGTTTTCCAGGTGAGCCGGATGAGCTGCCGGCCGACCGGGCCGATTTCCTGAGCGTCGATCTCCTGGCTGCTCAAATTTGCCATCTCAACAGCGTTGCGCCCCGCCTTTTTGGCGCGGTACATCGCCTGGTCGCCAAGCCGCAGCAGGTCTTGCGCAGTCTGGCCATGCTCCGGGTAAAGGGCGACGCCGATGCTTGACGAGATATTTAGCGTCATTCCGTCCGGCGTGAGAAAGGGCTGCTCAAGTGCGCTGCGGATTTTCTCGGCCACAGCCAGTGCGTTGGCGGATGTTTGCATCTCGGGCAGCAGCACCACAAATTCATCACCACCGATTCGCGCGGCAGTATCAGAGGCGCGCAGGCAGTCGAGAATTCGTTTTGCGACGATCTGCAACAGCCAGTCACCCACCGCGTGCCCGTGGGTGTCATTGATCGGCTTGAATTTGTCGAGGTCGATGAAGAGCAGCGCCAGCGCGGTTTGGTCGCGTTTGCTCCGGGTGATCAGTTGTGGCAGCCGGTCGAGCATCAGGCGACGATTTGGCAACTGGGTCAGCGGGTCGTAAAAAGCCAGATGGCGGATGGCTTCTTCAGCGCGTTTGCGTTCGGTGATGTCGCGCGTGACACCGAGCACATAGCCGAGGTTGCCTTCTGCATCGGGGTGCAAGGTGGTGACGACTTCCGTTGAGATCAGGCTGCCGTCTTTGTGCGGCTGCTCGACTTCGGTGACGTTCATCGTGTCCGAGTGGTCACCGGCTTCCCAGCGGGCAATTGATTCGCCAAGCATGGTGCGGATGCGCGCGGCGGAGTCCGGCGTTAGTGCCGCGTCGACGGGGAGCGCCATGATTTCTTCGGGGGTAAAACCACGCAGCCGGAAAACCGATGGGCTGATGTAGGTGAAGCGGCCGCTTTCGAGCGACATGACCCAGATCACGTCGCCGGTGTTTTCGGCGATGAAGCGGAAGTCGATTTCGCTGGCATTAAGCTCGGCCACGGCTTGCGCACGGGCGGCTGTTTCCTGTTGCAAACGGCGGTTAAAACGCAGCAGAAAAATCGCGATCAGTACGGCAATCAGGCCAAGCGCCAAAGCAATCGCGAGGCTGGCCGTCAACCAGCGGCGCTCCTGTTCGAGCAATGACGCGGGGTTGTAGAGTAGCCCGGCGATTGAAAAATCCTTGGTCAGCAGCCCGAGTTCGGCGTAGGTGTCGATGATGTGCTGCCAGCGGCCTTCGTGCATGTAGCCGAGCTCAAGCAGATCGGTTCGCACCAGGCTGGTCATGCGCCGGGCTTCGTAGAGCAGATGCTCCCGGCTGTGGCGATTGCTGTAGCGTTGGCTGATCAGATCGGCGATTTCCTCGGGATGCGCCATTGCATAGTTCCAGCCTTTGAGGCTGGCATCGCGGAAGGCTTTTGCCCGTTCCGGGTGATTTTTGATTTCCGTTTCGGCGGTAAAAAGATTGTCACCGTAAAAATCGATCCCTGCCGAGCGCGGCGAGAGCGTTATATGAGGCACCTTCGCCTGATCGAGAAAAAACGGCTCGTCGGTGCTGTAGGCGCTGATCGCATCCACTTTTCCTTCGATCAGATCATTCAGATCAAAGGTGTGCGGGACGATTTGCAGGGCGGTTTCCGGCACGCCTTCGCGGCGCAAATAAGCGCGCAACTCATCTTCGTGCGCCTCAAGCATCAGCCGCTTGCCTTTGAGGTCATGAATCGAGTTGATCCCCGACGCCGAGCGCCCGAGCAGAATAAGCGGTGAATGCTGGAAGATGACGGCCAGGACGACAACCGGCTGGCCTTTTTGCCGGGCGAGTACCAGCGCGCTGGTGCCAACGCCGTATTCAGCCCGCCCGGC
>CAJBIL010000050.1 GCA_903953145.1 uncultured beta proteobacterium | reverse complement strand
TCGGGCACCAGTTCGGCAACGTGCTGGCCAATCAACGCGTCGACGGCATCAATCGGCGGCTGGGGGATTTCCAGCACCGGCGCATCGTCTTCGACAATCGCAGTCACCTGTGAAATATGCACATGGCAGTTGCCGGAAGCAAAAGGCACATTCGGATTCACTTCCAGCACGATTTTCCCGGCTTTCTGGATCGCGGCGTGGGTGTAGTCGGTCGCCAGCCCAAGCGCAAAATAACCGTTTTCATCCATCGGCGAGGCCAGCGAAAACACCGCATCAACCGGAATCAGCGCATCGCGGATCAGGCCGGGCAACTCTGAAAATGAGGCAGGAATGTAATCGATCCAGCCCGCCTGGCCACCTGAACGTGTGACGCCGCTGAAAAACAGCGAAACATGGCGCACGTGATCCAGCGTTTGCGGATCAAGATAATCAAAGGCCCGCAACGGAAGCAACTGCACCACCGATACACCTCGAAACGCCCGGCGCTGCCCGGCCAGCGTCGCCAACAGCTGCGGCGGCTCGCCAACGCCAGTCGGCACGATGATCGAATCACCGTCCTTGATCAGCCGGATGGCTTCGTGCGCCGGCATTCGCTTACGCTGATACTGTTTGGCATCGTCCATGATTTATCCGCGTCTGTGACGGCTGTTTGCTTGAGTTTGCATGATTATGCCGACAATTTATCACTCGCCAGCGCATAAGCAATCCGGCCCAAAGTTGACCTTGTCGCCGAATCGCGTTTGACTGTGCGCATGGCTGTCATTATTCCCCACTTACGCTCATCCAGCGCACGCCGCCGTGGCCTCGCCGTGCTGCTTTCCGTAGCGGCAGCCCTCACCCTCGCCGGTCTTCTTTTTACGTCAGGAATCGCCTATTTTCTGGCAGGAACGGTGGTCATGATCCTGCTCCCGCTGGCTATTATCGAACTACGCCATCTGTACGCCACTTTTCGCGCACATGATCTGGCGATGCGCGAGGCGCATGACGGGCTGTGGTCGTGGTATCCCATCTCAAAGGAGCTCAATGTCGGCCAGCGTTTATTGACGCTGCTCGGCTATACCGATAACCGGATTCCCGATACGCACGCCTGGCTTGAGCTGGTTCACCCCGAGGACAGAGGGCATTACAACCAGACTGTCGCCCGGCACCTGAAGGGTGAAACACCGCATTTTTATTGCGAATACCGGGTGCGTGCCGACAATGGCGAGTACCGCTGGCTGGCCTCGCGTGGCCTGACCCTGCGCAACCGGCATGGCGTCGGCTACCTGATGGCCGGTTCGGCCTCCGACATTACCGAGCGCAAGGCCAGCGAAGAGAACGTCCGCTTTCTCGCGCATCATGACCAGCTTACCGGGCTGGCCAACCGTTTATTGCTGGCCGACGCGTTACCTCAGGCCATGGCGCACTCAAAACGACAGGGGCAGGCGGTGGCCGTGCTGTTTGTCGATATCGACCGCTTCAAGGACATCAACGATTCGCTCGGCCATGAAGTCGGCGACCATTTGCTGACCGCACTGGCACAACGCCTGCGGGACAATGTCCGCGAATCAGACATTATTGTTCGCCAGGGTGGCGACGAATTCATCATCATCCTGCCCGGCATTACCGATGTTCTTCAGGCGCATGTCATCACCAGCAAAATCCTCAATGCCATCGCCCAGCCGGTTTTCGCTGCCGGTAACGAACTTTGTGTGACGGCGAGCATTGGCGCCTCGTTTTACCCGGACGATGGCGTGACGACGGAAATCCTTTTGCGTAACGCAGATACTGCGATGTACGAAGCCAAAGGAGCTGGCGGTAATGGCGTCTGTTTTTATACGTTCCAGATGAATGAAACCATTCAGCGCCGGGTTCATATCGAATCGGGCTTGCGCCACGCCATCGAAAAAAACCAGTTACAACTCTTCCTGCAACCGCAAATCGACATCGCGACGCGCCGCCTGATGGGCTGCGAAGCCTTGTTGCGCTGGAAAAACGACGAAGGACAGTTCGTTCCGCCGGATCAGTTCATTCCGGTTGCCGAGGATACCGGCCTTATTTTGCCGATCGGCGAATGGGTCATCGACCGCTCGATTGCCCTGCTTTCGGCGTGGCGCGATGCCGGGCTGATGTTGCCGCAACTGGCGATCAATGTTTCCGCAAGGCAACTCTGGATCCCCGGCCTGACGCAACGCCTGCTCGATAAAATGGCGAAAGCCGCCCTCCCCCTCTCGCTGCTTGAAGTTGAAATCACCGAGTCTGTTTTTTTGCGTAGCGACGATGACTCACTGCTAGAAATCCGGCAACTGACAGCCGCCGGGGTCAAACTCGCGCTCGATGATTTTGGCACCGGCTATTCCTCACTCTCCTACCTCAAACAGCTGCCATTCGACACCTTGAAAATTGATCGTGGCTTCATCAAGGAAATCGAAACCGGCCGGGGTGGCGGCGAGCCGATTGTTGCCGCCATTATTGCGATGGCCAAGGCACTCGGGATGCAGGTTGTGGCGGAGGGTGTCGAAAACAGCAACCAGCTTGATCGTCTGGCGCAATTAAATTGCCACATAGCACAAGGCTACCTATTCAGCCCCGCCCTGCCCGACAAGGAGTTTGCGCTACGCTACCTGCAACCGGAAACCGTCGGTAAAGCAGCACAGTATTAGCCTCGTTGTTCATACGTAACACTGAGCCTGATGCTTAAAACATCTGTTCGCTACGAATCAGGCCGACTGCCAGGCCTTCAATAACGAGTGGTACGTTGCGCGTATCGACGATGATCGGCTCGAAGTCGGGGTTCTCTGCGATCAGCTCGACGATTGGGCCTTTCTTCAGGAAGCGCTTGACCGTCACCTCCTCATCCAGCCGGGCAACGACAATCTGACCGTTACGCGCTTCGCTGCTACGATGCACTGCCAGCAGATCGCCGTCGAAAATACCCGCATTGATCATCGACAGGCCACGCACCCGTAACAGGTAGTCGGCACGCGGGCTAAAAAGGCCGGGATCAAGCGCATAGCGGCGCTGTACATTTTCAACGGCAAGAATCGGGCTACCGGCTGCCACGCTACCGATCAACGGCAAACCCAGTTGCTCAACCAGCCGGATACCGCGCGCCGAACCCGGCTCAAGCACAATGATGCCTTTTTTGGCGAGCGCCTTGAGGTGCTCTTCAGCGGCGTTGTGCGAAGCAAAGCCGAAGGCATTGGCAATCTCGGCGCGGGTCGGCGGCGCGCCGAGCATCTCCAGGCTATTACGGATGAAGTCGAGGATTTCCTGTTGCCGAGTCGTCAGCTTGATCATGATGGTTGCCTTTTGGTTCGATACTGTATTTTCATACAGCAAAACATTGAAATGCAAGCGATAAATTCAACATTGCTCAATACCCCGGCAAATAAGCTGAAAATTCGATCAAAACTTGAAAAGGCAGAAAAGAAAAACTTGTGCATACTATGTGAAAGTTGCCTTTTTCAAAGTTGTCTGGCAACCTTACAACCTTGCAAAAATTGCTTGTTTTTATTAATTTTCCTTAACTTTTGAGATCATCACCATGACTAAAATCAGAAGCCTGCTCGTCGCCAACCGAAGCGAAATCGCCATCCGTGTGCTGCGTGCCGCTTCTGAAATGGGCATTCGCACGGTGGCCATCTTCTCCAATGAGGATCGTTTCGCCCTGCACCGCTTCAAGGCCGACGAGTCGTATCTGGTGGGTGCGGGCAAAAAGCCGATTCAGGCGTATCTCGACATCGACGACATCATCCGCATCGCCAAAGAAGCCGATGTGGATGCGATTCACCCCGGTTATGGCTTCCTCTCCGAGAACCCGGATTTTGCCGATGCCTGCGTCAAGGCCGGGATTGCGTTTATCGGCCCGAAGGGCGATGTGATGCGCACGCTGGGCAACAAGGTGGCGGCGCGGGCGGTGGCGGTTAAAGCTGGCGTGCCGGTGGTGCCGGCCACCGGCGCCTTACCTGACGACATCGCCGGGGCGAAGAGGATGGCTCTGGAGGTTGGCTACCCGCTGATGCTGAAAGCCAGTTGGGGCGGCGGCGGCCGTGGCATGCGTGTCATTGAAACCGAGGCCGATCTGGCGCCAATGATGGAAGTGGCCAAGCGCGAGGCGCTGGCAGCGTTTGGCAACGACGAGGTCTACCTGGAAAAGCTGGTGCGCCGCGCCCGTCACGTCGAAGTACAGGTACTCGG
>CAJBIL010000049.1 GCA_903953145.1 uncultured beta proteobacterium | reverse complement strand
GTTGCCATCCGTAGCGGCGATCTGGGCGTGATGCCGTCCAGCATCCTGACCGATGCCGCACAGGCCATCGGTAAAACAACCAAAAACGGCGTTGGCGTTGGCCAACCGCTACGCAGTGACCAATTGATTGCGCCCTGGGCTGTTCAGCAGGGGCAGAGCGTCAAAATCATCTCAAAAGGCGCTGGCTTCAATGTGAGCAGTGAAGGCAAAGCACTCAACAACGCGGTCGAAGGCCAGATTGCTCAGGTGAGAACGGGTGCGGGGCAGACCGTCAGTGGCGTTGCACGCTCCGGAGGCATTGTTGAAATTACCTTCTGAAATTACTTCGCAAATCGATGCTAAAGTTTTCAAAGCCTCTGCCGTTACAACGCTTGAGTATAAAAATTTAGGGGCACAACCGTGAAAATTGAAAATTCGTCCAACGCGCTTTCCGGCAGCATTGGTCTTGCGCGACCCAGCGGCACGGCAAAAGCTTCGGTTAGCAGCGCCGCCAGCAATACCTCGGATGTTCGTTTAAGTGGCGCATCTACCGAGCTTCAGGCATCCGCTGAAGCACCGCCCATCGATTCGGCGCGCATCTCCGAAATCAAGCAGGCGATTTCTGACGGCCGCTTTACGATCAACGCTGGCGCTATTGCGGATCGGCTGATTGCCTCAGCCAGAGATCTGATCGACTCCCAGCGCCGCGCCTGAGTCACTACCACCAATGTCCGACCTTTCGAACATTGTCGAGGCAGAAGCTGAGGTCGTGGCAAGGTTTGTTTCTCTCTTGCAAGCGGAGCAAATAACACTCGGCAACGGAGACACAGATCAACTCAGCCGTGTGACTGAGCAAAAAAATATCATTGCCGCTGAATTATCTGCGCTTGCGGCCAGACGTAATGCAGCACTCGCCGAACAGAAAATTGCGCCGGACCGCCCCGGAATGGAAGCCTGGCTAAACAGCCACAAGCACGATCAGTTACTAAATAGCCTCTGGTCAAAAGTAATCGCCCTCGCTAGCGAAGCCCGCGAATTGAATCGCGTCAATGGCGAACTCATCCAGATACGCATGCGGCACAACGCACAGGCACTCGAAGCCCTCCGCAGCGCCTCGCGCCCCCTAAGCCTCTACGGCCCCAACGGCCAGACCTCAACCTTCAGCAGTCGCAGCATCAACGACGCTGCTTGAACCAAATCAGCGCGGCAGTGCTGGCTCGGGTTGCGCAGTCGCAGCCGGTGGCGGGACAGATTTGGAATTAACGGCCTGCTGCTCTAAATTAACCTCGGTGCCCTTCTCGGGAATCGCAGAATCAATCATGATCGTGACCCGTCGATTGCGCGCTCTGCCATCGGCCAGCAGATTGGGCTCGACCGGGCGGGTATCGGCGTAACCAATCGCCGTCAGCCGCTCGGCAGCAACCCCCGCATCGGCAAACAAACGCAACACGGTTGTTGCGCGCACCGCTGAAAGCTCCCAGTTCGAGGGAAACTGTACCGTGTTAATCGGCACATTGTCAGTATGGCCTTCGATGGTAATCGGGAAATCAGATCCCGCCAGGACGTCGGCAATCGCGCGCATCGCTTTGACCAGCGGTGGTTGCAGCAGCGCCAAGCCTGGCGAAAACAGAATACTGTCGTTGATTTCGATCGTCACGCCACGGCTGGTTTCAAGAACCCGCACTTTGCCCTGTTCGATCAACGGCGCCATGACTTCAAGAATGTCCTTGGCGACGTTACGCATCTTGTCGCGCTGCTTTTGCTTGGCGACTTCCTGCGTCTTGCTCGCCGAAGTGGCTTTAGGCGGGGGTGTAATCGGCTGGATCGGCATCAACACCGGCGCCTGCGAGGCACTATTGACCGGAACGCTACGAAATGCGTTGACCATTGAACTACTGAGAACACGGTACTTGCCCTCGTTAACCGAGGACAGCGCATACATCACAACGAAAAAAGCAAACAGAAGGGTGATGAAGTCGGCGTAAGAAACCAGCCAGCGCTCGTGATTTTCGTGCTCTTCCTCACGCTTACGGCGCGCCATGATCTAAAAACTGTAGCCCTTGAGACGTGTTTCGATGATCCGCGGATTATCGCCATTGGCAATGCCAACCAGGCCGTCAACGACCATTTCACGCTGTACGACCAAACGTCCGATATGCGATTTCAACTTGTTGGCTATCGGCAAAAATACAAGGTTGGCGAGCCCGACCCCGTATATTGTTGCGACGAAAGCGACCGCAATACCCGCTCCGAGCTTTGATGGATCCGAGAGATTTTCCATCACATGAATCAAACCCATGACTGCGCCGAGAATACCGATGGTGGGCGAATATCCACCTGCTGCTTCCCATACCTTTGCGGATAACCTCATTTCATCCTCGAAAGTATTGATCTCAACTTCCAGCACCTCACGCAAGCGCTCCGGCTCGGCACCATCAACGAGCAGTTGCAAGCCCTTCTTGGCAAACTCATCCTTCAACTGGACAATCATGCCCTCCAGTGCCAGCAATCCCTCGCGACGCGAAACCTGACTCCAGCTCAAGACCTGTTGGATCAGTTGCGCGTGATTGACTACGGGGGGGAAAATCACCCATCGCGCCATCCGCATGCCACGGACAAAAGTCGCGTAGGGGCTTTGCAGCATCACCGCGCCCAGCGTCCCGCCGACAACAATCAGCAAGGCGGTGGGCTGGGAGAGCGAACCAACGTGCCCACCTTCGAGAAGTTGCCCACCGATAATCGCAATAAAGCCAATCAGCAAGCCAAGGATGCTGATTCTATCCATTGCGGGCCGCCTTTTTCTTACCGGCCGGCCCTGCATCGCCAAACAAACGTGAGCGCAAACGAGCCACCGCCTGGCTATGCAACTGGCAAACCCGGGACTCGGTAACGCCCATTACTTCACCAATTTCTCGCAAATTTAGATCCTGCTCGTAATAGAGCGCCATCATCATTTTTTCACGGTCAGGTAATGCTTCGATGCCTTTGACCAACGATTTTTGCAGCCCCCGCTCTTCCAGCATCCTGAGCGGCTCATTTTTATCATCGACAAAATGTCGGTCGAGAAAACTATCGCCACCCTCCTCAACCATATCCTCGAAATAGATAAGCTGATGACCACGCGCATCCTGCAACATCTTCTGATACTCAAGAAGCGCCATGCCCAAAGAATCAGCCAGCTCTTTTTCGCTGGGCGCACGACCATTTTGCTGCTCAAGCTTTGAAATAGCGACCTCAATACGGCGAAAATCACGGCGCAGGCTACGCGGCAACCAATCATTTTCCCGCAGGCCATCGAGCATGGCACCGCGTATGCGCTGCGCGGCATAGGTTTCAAACTGCGCCCCCATTCCCGCTTCAAACCGGGAAATGGCGTCAAGCAAACCCAGCATGCCATTCTGTACCAGATCATCAACCTGAACGCTGGCGGGCAAACGAGCCATCAGGTGATAGGCAACACGCTTCACGAGCGGCGCAAAGCGCTCGACCAACTGATCCTTATTGAGTTGACCAGTAGCGTTATACATAGCGTGGGACGCTCTCAGGCCCGAATGGCGATTGGGTCAGTATGCTGACTCAAATGCAACAGTTGTTGTACAAACTGTTCAAGTCCACCGGTTTCATAATCGGGCGATGGCCAGTTGAGTAAACTCGTCGCCAAAGCGCGAAATGCTTTTGCTGCGGGCGCATCAGGAAACAAACCGACTACCGGCTGGCAAAGCCTCGATGCCTGACGCAGATGTTCGTCAAGCGGCACATATCCGGCGTAGTCAAGCCATGCCAGGCCACGGCTACGAGTGACTTGTGCAATGTTGCCGTGAATGGCCTCTGCCTCATCCGGGCCCCTGACTTTATTGACCAGAATACGGAAATTTTTGCGCGAATAGCCCAAACTCACTTTTTTGATCAGCGCATAAGCTTCGGTGATCGAAGCGCCGGTTGCCGAAATCACCACCACGGTATCGTGTGCGGCAAGGCCGAGCGGCGAGAATCCGAGAGGATGATCAAGCGACGTATCGACCAGAATTACATCGGCCGGGCGATCCATGGCGCAAATGCTTTCGAGCAGCGTTTCCTGCTGAATAGCATTCAGCTTACCCAGTTTCTTTACGGCACGCGCGGCGGGCAGGATACGCACGCCAGGCGCAACGGTAAGCAGGACATCGGCAAGATATTTTTCCCGATTGATCACATGGTGCAGATCATATTTGACGGTAGCGCCGTAAAGCGATGCGACGTTGCCCTCTGTATTTTCATCGAGCACAAGGACTTCTTTGCCCTGTCGTGCCAATGCAGAAGCCAGATTAGCGACCGAAATGCTTTTCCCGACGCCAGCGCTACCCGCCGTAAATGTAACGATACGGGATTGCTCACGGCCAAACAGACGACGCAGACCAGCAGCCTGGTCACCGCGCATCTCAGCCATGGCGACCTCCGGCCGCCAGCATGCTTGTGCCGGAATTGGTCATCATCAAACCTGGTTCAACACCATCAAGCCGATGCGGGGAGTTTTCCGGAACGTCCTTGAAGGCGCGGTGCAGCAGATAGCCGCGATTCGGCAAATGCAGGTCTTCGGGGACGCGCTGGCCGTTGGAGACATAATGCAGGCGCAATCGATGCCGCATAATGACATCAAGCGCGGTGGCAAGGCTGGCAGCCTCATCCACCTTGGTCAGAATACAACCCGCCAGATCCGGCCCGTTGTACGCGCGCACCACATCATCCAGCGTATCGCCACGTGCCGTAGCGTTGAGCAACAGCAGGCGCTTGACATTGCTTGCGCCAAACATGGCCACTTGCTCACCGACCAGCCGGTCACGCTGGCTCATACCCATCGTATCAACCAGCACCATGTGCTTGTGCTGCAGATCCTGCAATGTCTGTTGTAAATCAGCAGCATCCTTGACCAGATGCACTGATACACCAAGGATGCGGCCATAGATTCGCAGTTGCTCGTGGGCACCAATCCGGTAACCATCTGTCGTTACCAACGCGACCTTACTGGCACCGTGGCGCAGTACGCAACGCGCAGCAAGTTTGGCCGTTGTCGTGGTCTTACCGACGCCGGTCGGCCCGACCAGTGCGTAAATGCCACCGCGATCAACGATGTCGTTTTCCGCACCGATGGTGAGCAACGAACGATCCGCGCCATGCTTTACCCAAGCCAGCGCTTGAGCAGCATCAAGCTCATTCGGTAGTTGCTCAAGCAGTTCGCGGGCGAATTGTGGTGAAAAACCGGCATCAAGCATCTGGCGAAGCACTTCGGTCTTGACCGGCGCCGAGCGTGCGGTTTCGCCCCAGGCAAAACCGGCAAGATGCTGTTCGACAATCCGGCGTAACGAGCGAATTTCTTCCATCACGGCTGCCGGCACAACCTCCGCTTCTGTTTGTGCAGCGCCATCACGAACCGGCTGCGGTAAATCAATTTGCGGCGCGGGGCGCGGGGAAAGTGGAGGCAAAGGACGCGCCATCATGGCGGGTGACGACTGCGGCGCTGGCGCGACCATTCTCGGGGCAGGCTGTTCGACAGACCTGACCTGCGCCGGACGCGGTACTGGTGCCGACACTGACGGTGCCGAGACAGATGCGGATAGCTTGACGGTGTAATCGTTGTGGCTCGCTGGCACGTCACGGACGGGCGTAGGCACTATCATGGCCATGTCAAGCGCGGCAACCGCCATGATCTCGACCCCACCGGGAATCCCTCTGTTCGACAGGATGATCGCATCCGGGCCAAGAGTCTCCTTGACTTTGCGGAGCGCATCACGCGATGTCGCTGCGATGAATTTTCTGACGTTCATGCCCTACCTCCGATGATCGAGGTGACCTTGATGGTTTTGCTTTCAGGTACTTCGCTATGTGCAAGTACCTTGAGTTGAGAAATGCCGCGCCGCAGGAAGCGCGACAACAACGTACGAAGATTTCCGGGAACCAAGAGAACGGAGGGCAGCCCGAGGTCTTCCTGTCTTTGTGCAGCGGCCACCGTTTCACGCACCAGCGTATCGGCCAATCCCGGCTCAATACTGGCGCCATCACCACCACCCGCCACCGCTTGTAGGAGCACGCGCTCCAGTTGCGGGTCAAGCGACATCACCTGCATCTCGGCGCCACTCGGGTAAAGCTGCTGAATGATCGACCGCCCCAGTGCAATGCGTACCTGTGCGGTGAGCGCTTCTGCATCCTGCGTTCGTGCGGCATTTTCTGCGAGGGTTTCGATAATGGTGCGCATATCGCGAATATGGACGCCTTCCTCGAGCAGGTTTTGCAGCACTTTTTGCAGGATGCCAAGCGCCAGCACCTTAGGCACCAGATCCTCGACCAGTTTTGGCATCTCTTTGGCCAGATGGTCAATCAACGCCTGCGTCTCCTGCCGACCGAGCAATTCGGCAGCGTGCGACAGAATAATGTGATTGAGATGTGTAGCCGTCACCGTGCTCGCATCAACCACGGTATAACCGAATGCTTGCGCCTGATCGCGCAGCGCAAGATCGATCCAGACGGCAGGCAGGCCGAAGGCCGGATCTTTGGTCGCCGTGCCGGGGATCTCGCCCACGACGCGACCCGGATTAATCGCCAGCAAACTACCCGGGAATGCTTCGCCCTGGCCGATTTCAACACCCTTCAGCAGAATCCGGTAAGCGTTAGGTTTCAGCTCAAGGTTGTCCCGAATATGAACGGGGGACACCAGAAAACCGACTTCCTGCGCAAATTTTTTGCGGATGCCGCGAATACGGCGCAGCAACTCACCGTCCTGTGACTTATCAACCAGCGGAATCAGCCGATAACCGACTTCAAGACCCAGCACATCGAGGGTTGTCACGTCAGCCCAACTGGCTTCCAGCGTTTCAGTTGCTACGGTCGGCGCCACGGTAATTGGTGAGGCCATCGCCTGACGTGCCGATTGGTCGCGCTGCCATGCCAAAGCTGCCAGACCGGCCGCAATGGCAATAAACACAAGGTTCGGCATACCAGGGATTAAACCAAGAAAGCCGATGATCGCTGCGGTCAGGCCAATCACCCGTGGGTTATTGAACAACTGGCTCATGAATTGCTGCGAAACGTTCTGCTCGTCTCCAACCCGGGTAACGACCATACCGGCAGCAATCGAGATGATCAGCGCAGGAATCTGTGCAACCAATCCGTCGCCAATGGTGAGCAGCGTGTAAAACTTGGCCGCCGTGCCAATATCCAGATTATGTTGCAGCACACCGACGATCAGACCACCAATCACGTTTATCAACATGATCATGATGCCGGCCACGGCATCGCCACGAACAAATTTCGACGCACCGTCCATTGATCCGTAGAAATCGGCTTCCTGAGCGATTTCGCTGCGGCGGCGGCGTGCATCATCTTCGCCAATCAGCCCGGCATTCAGATCGGCATCAATCGCCATCTGCTTACCGGGCATGGCGTCCAGCGTAAAACGTGCGGCGACCTCAGCCACCCGGCCAGCACCTTTTGTAATCACGACAAAATTGATGATCACCAGAATGGTGAAGACGACTAGACCTACCGCGTAATTACCACCCACCAGAAAGTGGCCAAACGCTTCGATCACTTTACCAGCTGCATCGGGCCCGGTGTGTCCGTTAAGTAGCACGACGCGGGTGGACGCGACGTTGAGTGACAGGCGTAACAGGGTTGTCACCAGCAATACCGTGGGGAAAATCGAAAACTCAAGGGGCTTGATGACATTCATCGCCACCAGCATGACGATCACCGAGATCGCGATATTGAAGGTGAACAGCAAATCCAGCGCAAACGGCGGCAATGGCAGAACCATCATTGCCAGAATCATCAGGATGAGCACCGGCCCCGCCATCTGGCCCACTTTGATGCGGCCAAACACGTTTTGCAGCGCCAGGTTTGTACTAGCCATTTACGGCCTCCGGGACGAGTTCGGCAGGTACAGAAATTTCACGCGGCGGGGTCGGATAATTGCCTCCGACCTGACGCCAGTTGGTCAGCTGATAAACGTAGGCCAGCACTTCAGCCACTGCGGCGTAAAGTGCGGAGGGCACTTCCTGATCCAGTTCAGTGTGCCGGTAAAGCGCACGCGCCAGCGGTGGGGCTTCAAGCATCGGCACCCCGTTCGCAGCCCCAATCTCGCGAATTTTCAGTGCGATATCGCCACGCCCCTTGGCCACCACCTTGGGCGCACCCATGCCACTCTTGTACGTCAGTGCAACGGCAAAGTGAGTTGGGTTAGTGACAATAACGTCGGCTGTCGGTACAGCACCCATCATCCGCTTGCGTGCCGCTTCACGTTGCAAGGTACGAATACGCGCCTTGACTTCAGGATTACCTTCAGTCTCCTTGCCTTCCTGGCGAAGTTCTTCACGCGTCATTTTCAGCTTGTCGTGGTATTGCCAGAGCTGAAAAGGCACATCAACAGCCACAATCAGCAACATGGCGGCAACCACGGCGAGAAAACTGAAGCTGATCAAATGCCCCGCCGATGCAAGACCGGCATCCTGGGTCTGCCCAAAGATTGCGAAGATGTCGTAGCGCTCATTCCAGATGACCCAAGCAGCCACACCGCCCAGAAGCAGCGCCTTGGCAATTGCCTTGAGCATTTCCGCCAGGCCGGACCAGGAAACCAGACGCCCAAGCCCCTTGATCGGGTCCAGGCGCGACAGATCAGGCATCATTGCCTTAGGTGCAAAATTCCAGGAGCCCAGCAGAAACGGCGTCAGCAAAGACGCCACAACCAGCGCAAACAGAAGTGGTGAGAAAGTAAGTAGCGCATCCAGGGACAAATCGGAGAAACGTATCAGCATCAACTGCGGCTCTTGAGATAGCTGTAAATCCAGCGTCAATCCGCGATGCATCAAGCTAGCCGTCCGCTGAATCAACCAAGGCCCCATCACCCAAAATACGCCCGCAGCAGCCGACATAACCAGGAAAGCACCGAGCTCGCGCGAATGAGGAACCTGCCCTTCTTCGCGCGCTTGTTCCAGGCGTCGGCTTGACGCTGGTTCTGTTCGCTCGAGATCGCTTTCTTCTGCCATCTATGGCTTTCGGTAGATTTTTTTCTATTATAGGAAAAATTCAATAAAAATAAAGAGGTATGAGAGTTTTTTTATTTGGATTCTCGAATAGTAGCGCGAACGCAACAGATGTTTCATACGCGCAAAAAGAAACAGGGGGCCGAAGCCCCCTGTTTAACGCAATGATTAATATAGATTTATGAAGAATGCTCGAGCGCACGGGCGTAGCCGCTGCGCGAATCAGTATCGATCACCGAACTCAGGTCGGAAAGCAGTTCTTTCATATCGAGAATCAGCACAATCTGACCATTTGAAAGCGTCGTCACACCAGCAACACCGCGAGGACGGAAATCATCCAGCGATTTGATCACGGCATCATCGCGCCCGGCAAAGCTATCCACCGACAAAATGAAGCTTCTCTCGCTGGTTTGCATCAGCACGCCGTACTCGGGATGCTGCAACTGTGGCCAGCCTAGCAAACGCGACAATGCGATGACCGGCAAAATCTCGCCACGCACCACCAGCGTTTCCTTGCCTCCCACTTCCTGCATCTTTTCTTTCTCGATCGGCAGAATTTCACGCACCATCGAGAGCGGCAAAGCGAACGGCTGATCACCAAGCAAAACAAGAAGAACCGGCAAAATTGCCAGCGTCAGCGGCAGTGAAATAATGAAAACCGAACCTTTACCGGGCTCCGAACGAATCTCCACTGAACCATTGAGCTTCTGGATGTTTGTTTTGACCACATCCATGCCAACGCCACGCCCCGACACCGCAGAGGCCTGCGCCATCGTTGAAAAACCAGGCAGGAAGATCAGGTTAAGGCTCTGACGCTCATCCAGCGTATTGGCCTCTTCTTCACTAATGATGTTCTTTTCGATGGCTTTGGCACGGATACGCTCGGCGCTCATGCCGCGCCCATCATCAGCGATGATCAGAACGATGTGATCGCCTTCCTGGCGTGCTTCAAGGCGAACGATACTCTTGGCTGGCTTGCCGGCAGCCTGACGCTCATGCGGCAACTCAACACCGTGATCAACTGCGTTACGAATCAGGTGGATCAGCGGGTCGGCCAGATCCTCAATCATCGTCTTATCAACTTCGGTCTCTTCACCGACCAGGGTCAACTCGACATCCTTGCCAAGTTGCCGCGCCAGGTCACGGGCAATCCGGGGATATTTCTGGAACAGCCGACCAATCGGCTGCATCCGCGTTTTCATCACGGAGTTTTGCAGATCTGAGACCAGCAGATCAAGCTGGCTAACCGCCTGATCAAGCGCATGCAAGGTTTCGGTATCGGTTTTACCCGCCAGAATATCGGCGCGCAGACTGGTTAACCGGTTTTTGGTCAAACCAATCTCACCGGAAAGATTAAGCACCTGGTCAAGGCGGGACGTATCGACCCGAATCGTACTCTCGCGTGCCGCAGCCCGCTCCTCGACGCGCCGACCAGGAGCCGGCGCAGCCACAGCTGCTGCTGGCTGATCGGTGGTACGTCGCCCTTCCGGCGGGAAATGTGCCTCCTCGTGCGCCAATTCAGCGGCAGTAATAACCTCGCCTTGTGCAACTGCGGGTACCGCAGCAGGTGCCGGCTGTCCGGTTACAGCGCCATGCAGCGCTTGCCAGTCAGGGCCGGCGACATCGGCAGATGTTGCAACAGCGGGAGGTGCAACAGGTGCCGGAGCAGCGACGGCGGCAGGCGCTGAAGGTACAACCACTGCTGCGGGTGTTGCATGAAGATCACCTTCCAGCGCAGCACGCAGAGCAGCAAGCACCTCTGGCGGCGCCGAGCGAGGTTGCACGGCCTGTCCAAGCTCGTTGAACATGTCACGCACACCCTTGGTCGCGGCCATGATGGTGTCCATCAACTCCAGGGTCAGCGTCATTTCGCCGTTACGGAATTTATCGAACAAATTTTCCGTCAGGTGGCAAAGCGTTACCAGTTCACCCGCATTGAGAAAACCCGCTCCTCCTTTAATTGTGTGAAATCCGCGAAAAATATCATTCAGCAGACGACGGTCATCTGGCGTTTTCTCCAGATCGACCAACTTGTTATCCACATCCGACAACAGGTCGCTGGCTTCCTGCAGAAAATCCTGCAGCAGGTCTTCCATCCCGGCAAAATCACTCATGCTGAACCTCCTAGAAGCCTAGACTATCGAGCAGGTCATCAACCTGCTGTTGACTTCCGACAACATCGGTGCGCCCTTCGGCGTTGATAACCGGGCCATTAAGCAAACTATTGACTGATTCGGTACGTTTTTCACCCGGCATGGTTTCAATCAGTACGCCCATCAATTGCGACTCCAGCTCCTGCGCAACGGCGATCACCTTTTTGATCACCTGCCCAGTCAGATCCTGAAAATCCTGCGCCATCATGATTTCAAGCAACTGCTCCTTGGTTGCAACGGTTTTCTCCGGCACCCCCTGCTTCAGAAAAGCTCGTGTTTCCTGCGCCAGTTGCTTGAAACCTTCGACACCGATCTGATTGGCAAACAGCGCGTCCCATTTCGCGGCGAGGACAGCCGAATCAGCTTCCAGCTTATCCTGCAGCGGATTGGCGATGTCCGTCGCATTCAATACACGGCAGGCAGCTTGCTCGGTCAGATTGGCAATGTAGGCTAAACGATCTTTTGCATCAGGAAGCGCGCTGACGGTTTTTTCAACGAGTTTGTCGTAACCCAGACCACACAAGGTGTCGTGCAACTGCCGCGCCATCGTGCCCACCCGCTGAAAAACCTTGTCCTGCCCCTGCCATTCATCGTCCAGCGAATCTGTTGCTACATCCCCATCCGGCTTGACCGCCATTGCATCAAACAAGGCTTGCAATTCATCAGAGTCATCAGTTGCCCCGCTACCTTCACGCGCCTGTTGCATCAACGAAGGTTTCACCGCTGGCGCAGGCGTTGGTGCAGCAGCAGGAACGGCCTTAGGCGCAGCATCGGCGCCACCAGAGGCAATGCTGTCAAAAAGCGCTTCAAGATCGGTCGAGTCACCCGACATGGTTGCATCGCTCATGGCTAGCCACCCATCTTGTCGAAGATTTTCTGGAGCTTCTCGGCGAGGGTTGCTGCGGTGAAAGGTTTCACGATGTAACCACTGGCCCCAGCCTGAGCTGCGGCGATGATATTTTCCTTCTTGGCCTCAGCGGTAATCATCATTACCGGCAAATGCTTCAGCGTTGGTGTCGACCGAATCGCCTGCAACAATTGCAGACCATCCATATTCGGCATATTCCAGTCGGTCACGACAAATTCAAAACCCCCACCCTGAAGCTTCTGGAGCGCAATCGCACCATCTTCAGCTTCATCGACGTTGGTAAAACCCAACTCCTTCAGGAGATTCCGGACGATGCGACGCATCGTCGAAAAGTCGTCAACCACCAGAATCCTCATCTTCGGATCAGCCATTCTCTACTCCCGTTTTTTTCTGTCTTTTATCGTTCAAGCAGCGGACGCAAAGTATCCGCAAGCATTTCTGCATCAAATTTTGCCACATAGCCGTCCACCCCAACCGCCTTGCCCATTGCCCTGTTGGCCTCGGACGAAAGCGACGAATGCATGATTACGGGTATATCGGCAAAACGAGCGTCACTCTTGATGTTTTTCGTCAGCACATAGCCATCCATCTCCGGCATTTCGGCATCGGCCAGAATCAGGCGTACTTCGTCACGCACCGCACGCCCGGTTTGCTGGCAATGCGCCGCGATTGCCTGCAATCGGGTCCAGGCTTCTGCACCGTTGGTCGCATGCTTGTGCTTGACGCCCAAACGGTCGAGCACTTCAGCAATCTTGCGTCGGGCAACAATCGAATCATCGACAAAGAACACCGCAACGTCTTCATTCACCTTGGCGGGCGGAATATCCACAATCATGGCGTCGCCGAATGCGTTTGCCAGAATCTGCTCTACGTCGAGAATCGATACCAGATGCCCGTTATCAAGCTCAATAACCGCCGTAATAAGCCCTTGGTTGGCGGCGAGGACGGTCTCCGGCGCTTTAACTTTTTCCCAATCGACGCGGATGATGCGATCCACTTCATGCACCAGAAACCCAAGCGTGCGTCTTGAATATTCAGCGACCATCATGGTCTTGCCACGGCCCGGCTCTTCCTTGTGTTCGAGGAAATTCACCAGCGACAATACCGGGATCACGTTGCCACGCAACGAAACCAAGCCTTCGACACCACGCGGCATGTTGGGGGTTTTGGTGATGTGCGGTGTGCGCCCGACTTCGCGCACCTTGAACACGTTGATTCCGAAGGTTTCCCTCGTACCCAGAGAAAACAGCAGGATTTCCATTTTATTGGAGCCTGCAAGACGGGTACGCGCATCAACACCTTCAAGTAAGTTTTTATTTTCCGCCATATTCATTTTCCATCGCCTTACTCTAACGAGATCACGGTATCAAGCGGGCTGTAAAACCGGTTCGGTTCCCAGCAGACGACGCGTCAGCACTTCAGACAAACGCTGCGCTTCAAACTTGGCCACATACTCATCAACACCAACCGATTTTCCGAGTTGCTGATTGGACATTCCCGACAGGGAGGAATGCATGATGACCGGAACGCCGACGAAACGCGGGTCACTTTTTATTTTCTTGGTCAGAATATAACCATCCATCTCCGGCATCTCGACGTCAGTCAGGACGAGACTGATCATGTCGGAGGCTTTACGGCCAGCCGCTTGCGCGTAATTGGCCATTTTTTCAAGCTCGACCCATGCCTCGCGGCCATTGATCGCAGAGACGTACTTGACACCCATCGCCTCAAGCGTGCGCGTAATCTGCTTACGGGCAACGATGGAGTCATCGGCAAAAAATACAGTCAGCTCGGGCTTGTCGAGTGGCTTGATGCTTCTGAATACGAGGTCATCATCGTAATTGGTTGTATCCGAAAGGACTTTTTCTACGTCCATCATCATCACCAGCCGGCCATCGGCCAGTTCGGTCACCGCTGTGACCAAACCGCCCATTTCGGCCATCAACATATCCGGTGGAACGCGCATCTGGCTCCAGTCGAGACGCAAAATGGTGTCGACGCCTTCAACCAGAAACCCCTGCGTATGGCCCGCATATTCGGTGACGATCATAATGTCACGTGGCGTATCAGACTGCACGCCGGCATATCGCGCCAGATCAACGACCGGCACCAGTGCCCCACGCAGGCTGACCATCCCCTCAACGGCTGACGGCATTTCCGGCGCAGAAGTAATCGGCGGCGTACGCATCACCTCGCGCACTTTGAATACGTTGATACCAAATGTTTCACACCGCCCGGTACGCGAATCCGGCCCGAGCGAAAACAGCAAAATTTCCAGTTTATTGGTGCCGGCGAGCTTGGTGCGCGCATCAATATTTTTAAGTAGCTCTGACATTATTCGACTCCCTCTTCGGCAGGTGGCCCTGCGGCATCATCATGAGCATCTTAATCCAACAATCAAAGCCGCGCCACGCCTTCTTTTCGAACGCACGACACAGCGCAAGGCCGCATCAGACTTCAGTCTTGTAACCAATGCGGAAGCCGCCCCAATGACGACCCTTGACATAAACAGGGGCAGAAATATCGTGCATGATTTCACCTGTATCACGACGATAGGTCTGTAGCAGGAATGGCTGCTCGTGATCGCCGCAGCGACGCCCGACAGGATCATCAAACATGCGCTTGGTTCGGTTATTGACGATATCAACCTTGTCATCCCCGGTCAAAGGTAACGAAAACTTCTTGTTGTGCGTTGGCACATAGCCTTTACGGTCACACGTAATGCCATAAACCACCCAACGATTCTGATCCAGCAATTGCTCCTGGATTGGCGTTAACGTCTGGTCAGTAAAATCATCGAAACGGGTTTTGAATTTTGCCGGCTTGGAATTACCGAAGGACTGGTATTTGTCGTCAAACAGATCCTCAATCTTGATCCGCCCCGAATCCAGCGCCTTGTCGAGGGTCTGACTGATGACCTGAGCTGTGCGCTTGACGATCTCCGGCATTTTGGCATGCGTTTCCACGGCACGATCACCGGCCGGACCCAGTTTGAAAACGTTACCGATTTCTTTCAGGTTGGAGGCCAGATAATCGAGCTGACTGGCTTCACTCAGCGCTTTTTCGGCGGCCGTGCTGTTTGTCTCGGCCATTTCCATGATGTTCGTCAGATGCTCTGCAATCGTATGCCCTGAGCGGCTTTGCTGGGCAACGGCAGCGGCGATGGCATCAACTTTCTCCATCGTCACCCGCGCGCCGCTGTTGATCCGCTCCAGCGACGAGGCTGCCTGCTGCGCCAGATCAGCGCCATTTTTAGCCTGCCCGGTACCCGCTTCGATGCTGATAATCGCGCTTTGGGTCTCACCCTGAATCGCGCTGATCATCTGACTGATTTCACCGGTCGCCTTGGAGGTCCGCTCGGCCAGCTTACGCACCTCGTCGGCCACCACGGCAAAGCCGCGCCCCTGCTCACCGGCACGCGCAGCTTCAATTGCAGCATTGAGCGCCAGCAAATTGGTCTGATCGGCAATTTCACGAATCGTCTGCACGATACCGCTGATCGCCTTTGAGCGCTCGCCTAGCGCAAAAACTACCTGCGCTGACTGCGTCACGGAAGTGGAGATACGCTCCATTTCAGCAGACGCATCGTGAACAATGGTCATGCCCTCGGCCGACAGGTTGCTCGATGTTTCGGAGATACCGGCTGTCTCGGTGGCATTCTGGCTGACCTGATTCATGTTTTCGGTCAGTTGCGTCATCTCACCGGCCGTGGCCAGTGCAGCATCGCGCTGCTGTTTGGAG
>CAJBIL010000048.1 GCA_903953145.1 uncultured beta proteobacterium | reverse complement strand
TGGTTGATCAGAAGCTGCGTTAAACCTCAAAGCCGCCGCTTTCTGTAGGTCGGGGTTCACCCCGACGGCTGTTGTCGGGGTGAACCCCGACCTACGGAGAAAGGCAGGCGCTTCACCGTGAGTAGGGCTTTTGACAATGATCGTTAGCTCCGTTTTGAACATCATTTTTGCAGCGGGAAGAAAATGATCACCGTGGTGCCGACATCCGGCGTGCTCTCAAGGTAGATGTGGCCATTGTGGCCGAGCACGATGTTGCGGGCAGTGGAAAGACCGAGCCCGGCGCCGGCACCGACCGGGCGGGTGGTATAGAACGGATCAAAAGCACGCGCCATCAGTTCGGGCGTCATGCCCACCCCGTTATCCTGAATTTTTACAAAAATACCTTCACGACCCACGCTGATCCCGAGTTCGCTGCTGATTTTAATTTCCCCCGGACGACCGGCATCAACAATCGCCTGCGTCGCATTGCGCACCAGCCCCATAAATATCTGATTCAGGTGTCCGGGCAAACAGACAAAGCTGGGGATGGGCTGCAAGGCCAGTTCAATGCGCACATTGGCGGGTAAATTACCGTCCAGCACGCTGGCAACATGTTGCAGACAATCGTTGAGATTCGCCATCTCGACACTGGCACGATCAATATTCGAAAAGCTCTTCAGGTCGCTGACGATGCGCGCAATACGATCCAGCCCCTTGATGCTGTCACCCAGCAAATCGGCTGAATCTTCAAGGAGGAAGTCGAGATCAAGCGCTTTCCAGGCCGCCGCACCTTCATCCAGCCGTGCTTTAAGTTCAGCGAATTTGGCGAGATAGCGTTCAAAAGACGACAAATTACTGCGCACAAAACCAAGCGGGTTATTTACCTCATGCGCGACGCCCGCTGCCAGCTGGCCGACAGAGGCCATTTTCTCGGCCTGATAAAGCATTTGCTGATGCTCTTCAAGCTGCGCCACCTGCTTTTTGACGCGCGCCTCCAACTCGCCGGCCAGCGTTTTGTAACGCGCCTCGGATTCCTGCAAATGGGCGTTTTTAAGCCGCAGACTCTCAAAATCCTCAGCCACCGCATCAAGGTGCAAATTCGACGCCATCTTGTAGCGCATTTGAATACGTAGCAGCATCTGCAACAAAGACCGGGCACCAGCCAAAGCAGACGGCGTGGCTGTCGCGCTCGCCAGATAGGCAATCGGCTCCAGTTCGAGCACCAGCGGCGCACGCTGCGCTGCCTCAGTGAGCTCGCCCCAGCACACCTTGCCCAGCGCATCGAGAATCGCGGCATCACCACCGAGCAATTGCGCCAGCACCGGCCCGATTTTCTCGAGACCGCCCGCATCGAGCAACTCCTCGAATCGCCATTCGTGATCGAAGCCCTGCGTGCTCATACGCGGGCATCTCCCGCATCAGCACTGCCCAAAGCACGCCCCACCGCACCCGCCACAAAAGCGGCTTCATCGAGGCCATGCTTGCTCAGCAGCTCAAAATTTTCCGCATTGCGTCGGTAAGTCGCACGCAGCAGTTCGATGAAAGTGGCGGCCACGCCATCGCCACGCAGCGCCGTGGCAAACACCAGCGGCCAGGGCGTCGCCGACCAGCGTGCGCGAATGTCCGTCTCGGGCACCGCAGCCGGCAAATCCATCTTGTTGAACTGCACCACCAGCGGCAGCGACATGAAATCAAGGCCGACCCGCGCACAGTTTTCACTCAATGCCTGAAAAGACTCGGCATTATTGGTTTCCTGCACACGATCTGCATCGGCCACAAACACCACACCATCGGCCCGGGACAACACCGCCTTGCGCGTGCCATCGTGTGCAACCTGGCCGGGCACGGTAAACAGGCGAAATTTGATCAGCAGGCCGGAGGGTGCGCGAAAGCCGAGCGGCAGCAAATCAAAAAACAGCGTGCGATCATCCTGCGTTTCCAGCGTCATCATCTCGCCCTTCAATTCAGGCGATAAAAGATCGTGCAAACGCAACAGATTGGTCGTCTTACCGCTCTGCGCCGGCCCGTAATAAACCAGCTTGAAGGACAAACGCCCGTCTTCGGCTTCCGGCATATCAGTCTTTCATCAATGCATCGGGATCAAGCAGCACCGAACCATCCGGCCCCCAGTTCACCTGCGTAATGCCTGGTTCAAGGGCTTCCAGACGCTCGGCTTCAAGTTGCTCGGGCGTCGTATCACCCATATCAACGCGCACCAGATTCGCCAGCTGACGGTTTTCCAGCAGCAGATCACGATGCGCCAGCGACTGGGCAATCGCCGATAACAGATCGTAGTCATTCCACGGCTTGCCGATAAAACGGTCGATACCGACCTCATTGACTGCACGCACCAGCGCATTCAGGTCAGCATAGCCGGACAGAATCAGGCGCGCTGCGTCGGGCTGGATTGCCTTGGCGGCCTTGAGAAACTCGATGCCATCCATTTCCGGCATCCGGTAATCGCTAATAAAAAGATCGAACGGCTCATGCCGCACGCGTTCAAGTGCGGCCAGCGGCGAAACAAAAGCCTCGACTTCGAGCGTAAACGTCTTGTTGCCGATCGCGCATGGCGCAACGCGCAGCACGCGCTTGAGCGCCTTGAGGATCGACTCTTCGTCGTCGAGAATCATGATGCGGCTCATGCGGCCTCCTGACGAACATGGACGGTATAGGTTTTCTGCTCGCTACTTTCAAGGCGGGCCAACTGACCGATGATTTCCCGGGTAATCGAACACCCCTTGGCGAGCAATAAATAGCCGTCACGATGGGTCAAATCGCGCGCCAACACCATGCCCGGTTTGAGTTGCAACGACTTCATGGCAACTTCAGTCACCTTGCTGCTATGCCGTTCGGCCTGTAACGCAACAAAGGCATCCACCACCTGCGGATCGTAACGCTTGCCACGGTTACTGATCAAAAAAGCCATTGCCTCTTCCGGCTTCAAGGGGCGCTGCACCAGCGTGCCCGCCTGCAAGGCATCGTAGTCGTTCGCCACCGTGAGCAGCCTGCTACCAAGCGGAATGGCCACGCCAACCAGTTGATCCGGGAAGCCGCTACCGTCAAAGCACTCGTGGTGATGACGCACCAGCGTTGCCGCATCGCGCAGGCGCTCGATCGACATCAGGATGTTCTGGCCGATCACCGGGTGCTTCATGACCAATGCACGATGCTCCTGCGTCAGCGAGGTAAATGGTCTGGCGAGCAGTTCATCCGACAAGCCGAGTTTGCCGATATCGTGCAACAGGGACGCAAACAACACATTCTGCACCTCTGTTTCGTTCAGCCCGAAACGTTGCGCCAGCCCGCGCGCATTATCC
>CAJBIL010000047.1 GCA_903953145.1 uncultured beta proteobacterium | reverse complement strand
CGCAATCAGCCATGTTTCGATTTGCTTCAGGTGATCACGGCGCTCTTCGAGTTCTGATTCAAGGCCGCGCAAGCGCTGGTCGCCTTCAAGGAATAGCCGGTTGGCGTTTTCATCGAGTCGCTCGAAATAAGGCGGCACCTGTTTGAGCAGAAAAGCGATTTCTTCCTCGGCCTCGTAAAATCCTTTGCGATCCTCGCGCTCAAGCGTTTTCCAGCGCTGCGCCAATAGCCGCTGTAGTTCGTCTGCGCGCTCGCGGATCTGACTGAGTTGTGGCCCGATCTCAATCACTTCCATTACATTATGCTGGCCTTGCGCTGCTGGCTGATAGATTGCTTCTCGTGCCAGCTCGTCCTGCCCGCCAATATTGAGGCGCAATTGCCGCCGTACGGTGCCACCTGACTGAAGCACGTCCAGATCGTGTTTCAGTTTATCCAGTTGTGCGTCGACGGCCTTGTTGATACGGGCAAAGCCGGCCATATTCTGTGTTGCCGCCATGCGATAGATATCTTTTTCGACACCCTGAATGCCGCGCACGATTTCTTCGCCAACAAATAATCGCGCCCGTTCATTAACGCCGCGCTGGTGCAATTCAGCTTCCAGATCATTGAAGAACCCCCGCAAGCCAAACACCAGCAACAGGCAGATCAGGAAAATGCCGACCAGCCAGTTGAGCGACGCGCCAACCCCGCTTGTGGCCGTGGCGGGCGTCGTTTCGTCGGTTTTTTGCGAGCGGGGCAGGGGCATGGCGCGTTGTTGGGGGATTGGTTGTTAGCGAGCCAGCGCGGTTTTGTTGTCGAGAAAACCGTGTTTGCGAAAGATCGTCTGGCCTTCATCACCGGCTGCAAGTGCCATAAAGCGTCTGGCCAGTTCAGGATTTTTTGTGCTGGCCAGCAGGCTGAGCTCCAATGCTTGAGGTTTGGCCAGTTTTGCGTCCAGATCAATCATATCCACTGACCCGATGTTGTCGGCAAAGAAGCCGACAGCGCGCCAGTTCATGGTCAGATCAGCCTCTTTCTTTTTGAGTGCAAGCACCAGACTGCGCGAGTCCGGCGCCAGGAAGGCCGCTGCCTTGACGACTTTCTGATAGATGCCGAGCTGGTCGAGAACGTCTTTTGATTCCTTGCCGACGCTCCCTGAGCTGGCGTTGCCGAGAATCGCTGCCAGATCCTTGCGCAGCAATTCGCGCGGGTCAGCCTTGACCTGCTTCGGGTTACCTTTTTGAACCATTAACGCCATCTGGTTATAGCCCACGGTGACAAATTCACCGAGCAGGCCTTCCTTGAGGTGATCGGTGCGGAACGAGGGCTCGCCCGGCAGATACCAGTCACCGATGCCGCTTTTCTTGGCTGACATATAGAGATCTTCGGAGCCGCCCTGCGCGATGGCGATCCTGACGTTTTCACGTTTCTCAAAGAGCTGGGCAATCTCGGTCATCGGCTTGACCATGGTGATACCGCAATGCAGCAGCATCTCGGGTTTTGTATTTTGCGCGAGGGCCGGAATGCTCAGTGAGAGTGCAAGCGCGACAATGCCGCGAATAATTTTCTGCAACATACGATTCCTTTGTCTTTTCCTTATTGCGATAGGGGGGATTATAGTGTCTGGCGATCTATTCCTTTCGCCATGCCGACACAAAACATGGCTGATACGAGATGCACGAGTTGCGCGGG
>CAJBIL010000046.1 GCA_903953145.1 uncultured beta proteobacterium | reverse complement strand
GGCTCACAAATTCAGCTTCCGCAATTTGCAGGCTATCAAGGTTCACAAGTAACTCCTCCTCCTACATTTGGCGCAACCGGTTGTAGCGGCAACACTACCAAAATCCGAAGCAGCTTCACCAGTGCCTTTATCCGGCTTACCTGATCCGATGAAAGCGCAAACGCAAGCGTCTGGCGACCAAGCTGAAAAGCCAGCACGGCCCAGAGCTGCGCCGCCACCCTATGCGACAGATTCCGATGGCCCGATCAGGCTTAGCAGCAACCGGCTCAAACCAGACAGCACACTCACCCGCGCTTACGAAGCATTGCTTGCAGACAACTTGAACGACGCCCGTCGCGACTATGAGCAAGTGCTGCGCAATGATCCAAAAAGTACCGATGCGCTGCTTGGACTAGCGACCATTGCGTCCCGTCAAGGCGAAGCAGATAAAGCTGCAGATCTCTACCTGCGCGTCCTTGAAGCAGACCCCAAGGACGTCAACGCGAAAGCCGGCTTGATCAACCTGCGCGGCCAAAGCGACCCAACGCTTTCGGAAAGTCGCCTGAAATCGTTGCTAGCCAGCCAGCCGGAATCTGCCACTCTGAATTTTGCGCTCGGCAACTTGCAGGCGCGTCAGGCACGCTGGAGCGATGCGCAACAGGCCTACTTCCGCGCCTACACGACTGAGCCTGAAAATGCGGATTATCTTTTCAACCTCGCAGTCAGCCTTGACCATCTGCGACAGAACAAACTCGCCGTGCAGTACTACGAAATGGCACTCAATGCGGCTGGAAACCGCACAGTGGCGTTTGATAAAAGCCAGGTAAAAAATCGACTCCTTGAACTGCAGCCGTAATTCTGGCACGCTGTCATAGTCTTCCTTTGCGTTCGCTCAAAAACGACCGATGAACGCCCCCGCACCCCGCCACCGGCCTCTAGGCCAAATCCTGATCGCCAAGGGCATCCTTAGCGAGGATCAGCTTCGTATCGCCCTGCTTGAGCAGATGAAGTCGAACCAACCGGTCGGCAAACTGCTTGTTTCTCTGGGTTTTGTTTCCGAAGCAACATTGCGTGAAGCGCTCTCCGAAAGCCTCGGCAAGCAAAGCGTTGACCTTTCACACGCAATCATCGACCCAACTGCGCTCAAGATGGTGCCGCGCGATCTCGCCAAGCGCCACCATCTGCTTCCGCTCGACTACGATGTAGAAAACAAGCGGCTGACAGTCGCACTGGCCGACGTCAACGATATTGTGGCGCTCGACAAGGTCCGCGCACTAAGTACCGAAGAAATCGAGATCGACACACTGCTTGCCGGTGAATCAGAAATCGACCGGGCGATCGACCAGTATTACGGTTACGAACTGTCAATCGACGGCATCCTGCACGAAATTGAAACTGGCGAAATCGATTTCCGGGGCCTGCAATCGTCCTCCGACGAATACAGTCAGCCGGTTGTTCGCCTAATTGATTCGATCCTCACCGATGCAGTCAAACGCGACGCTTCAGATATCCACTTCGAGCCGGAAGCCAGTTTTTTGCGCATTCGCTACCGTACCGACGGCATGCTGCGCCAGATACGTTCGCTCCATAAATCCTACTGGCCGGCAATGGCAGTGCGGATCAAGGTGCTTTCCGGCATGAATATCGCCGAAACACGTGCACCGCAGGATGGTCGAATCTCACTCAATATGCGCGGTCGGCAGGTTGATTTTCGCGTATCGGCTCAGCCGACGATTCACGGCGAAAATATCGTGCTGCGTATTCTCGACCGGCAAAAAGGCATCGTTCCACTTGAAGGCTTGGGCCTCGCCGACGAGCAACTCGACCAGCTCAAGCTGATGATTGCCCGCCCGGAGGGCATCATTCTGGTGACCGGCCCGACCGGTAGTGGCAAAACAACAACCCTGTACTCAATCCTCAACCACATCAACTCCGAGGGCGTGAATATCATGACCCTCGAAGATCCGGTCGAGTATCCAATGGCGCTGGTCAGGCAAACCTCGGTGTCCGAATCGGCCAAACTGGATTTCGCCAACGGCATCCGCTCAATGATGCGTCAGGACCCTGACGTTATTCTGGTTGGCGAAGTGCGCGACGCCGATACAGCCGAAATGGCGCTGCGCGCCGCAATGACAGGCCACCAGGTTTACTCGACGCTGCACACCAACTCGGCGATTGGCGCCATTCCTCGCCTGCTCGACATTGGTGTTCTGCCTGACATCATGGCCGGCAACATCATCGGCATCGTCGCCCAGCGGCTGGTGCGCAAGCTCTGTCTGCACTGTAAAACACCTTATCAGGCCGAGGCACACGAAACCAGATTGCTCGGCGAGCCAACCGACGGTAACGCGCCAGCCTCACGCCCCATCATTTACCGACCCTGCGGTTGCGAACGCTGTGAGTTTCAAGGCTATCGCGGCCGCTTGGCAATCATTGAGCTACTGCGCGTCAACGGCGACATGGATGAACTGATCGCCCGCCGTGGAACTGCCCGTGAAATGCGCCAACTGGCAAACCAGCAAGGCTTTCGATCACTGGCCGATGACGGCTTGCGGCGTGTTCGTGATGGCTCAACGTCAATCGAAGAACTCGGCCGCGTTGTCGACCTGACCGACCGCATGTAACAGCATGCCGCTCTACACCTACAAAGCAGTCAATCTTGACGGGCGAATGGTGCTTGGCCGGATCGATGCGCTCAACGTGATCGATCTTGAAATGCGCTTGCGCCGCATGGAGCTGGACCTGATCAATGGCGAACCGGTCAGTAATCGCAGCGCCTTTGGCGGCAGTGGCGTACCGCGCCGTGAGCTGATCCACTTCTGCTTTCACCTCGAACAACTGGCGCGGGCAGGCGTGCCGATTCTGGAAGGACTATCCGACCTGCGCGATAGCCTCGAACATCCCCGCTTTCGCGAAGTAGTCGCCAGCCTGATCGAGTCGATTGAAGGTGGCCAAACGCTCTCGCAGGCAATGGAAGCGCAAAGAAAGGTGTTCAATAAGGTTTTTATCAGTCTGATTCGTGCTGGCGAGGCAACCGGGCAACTGCCCGAAGTGCTGCACAGCCTGAGCGAATCGCTCAAATGGGAGGACGAACTCGCCTCGCAAACCAAAAAAATCATCATGTATCCGGCCTTTGTCGGATCAATCGTGCTTGCCGCCACTTTCTTCCTGATGATCTACATGGTGCCGCAGCTCAAACAGTTCGTAAAAAATATGGGGCAGGTGCTGCCCATGCAGACACAGATACTGTTTTTTGTCTCCGATTCACTCGTCGCCTACTGGTATGTTGTCCTGCTGCTGCCGATTATTATCACCATCGTGATACAGGTCATGCTCCGAACCAATCCGGTGGCGCGCGTCCGCTTTGACGGAATCAAGCTCAAGCTGCCGCTGATTGGCGACATCCTGCGCAAAATCATCCTGTCGCGTTTCGCCAACACCTTTGCCCTACTCTACGCTGCCGGCATTCCGATTCTTGATTCGATCCGCACCACGCAAGATGTGGTCGGCAACCTTGTGGTCAGGCAAGGCCTGGAGCGCGTTGAGCAACTGATTGGCGAAGGCCAGAATGTCACCGCCGCCTTCCACAGCATCGGTCTCTTCCCGCCACTCGTCATCCGCATGCTACGGGTCGGCGAAAGCACAGGCGCGCTTGATAACGCGCTGATGAACGTCAGCTACTTCTATAATCGTGACGTCAAGGAATCCGTTGAAAAAGTACAGCAAATGATCGAACCGATGCTCACCGTGGTACTCGGATGCCTGCTAGGATGGATCATGATTTCCGTGCTCGGGCCTGTTTACGACGTCATCAGCAAAGTCAAAACCTGAACCATGCCAACCCGCCGCTTGCTCTACCTCAGTAACCACCAGATGAACGCCTTTCGCTGGAAGGCAGGCGTACTGGTGGGCGAAGGATTGTTCGAGGCGACGGAGGCAGGGCATCAGCAGTTCGCCGCTTATCTCAAGGCTCGCAAAAGAAGCCTCTTTGCCCTGCTCACCAACGTTGCCGAAGAAGGCTTCCAGATTGACACCATTCCCTTCCTGAATGGCGCTGATCGCAAGGCAATTATCGGACGCAAGCTCGGGCAGCTTTTTTTTAATGCCTCGCTGACCACATCGCTCTCCCTCGGCTATGAGAAATCCCGGCGCAGAGACGAGCGCATCATGCTTACGGCGCTGACCAATACCGCATTTTTTGACCCCTGGTTAAAAGCAATAAATGAAACCGGTGTCGCCCTGTCCGGTCTTTACTCATTGCCGCTGATGGGCGCTACGCTGCTCAAGAAACTCGGCCTGCTTGAAGAACGCTGCCTGCTTCTTACCGTGCAGGATCAAAGCATTCGCCAAAGCTATTTTGAAAAAGGCGAGCTTCATTTCAGCCGCCTGACCCTGCTCCAGAACAGCAGCATTGCCGGCCTCGCGCAATCCTTTGCGACAGAAGCGTTCAAGCTTCAGCAATATCTTGCCAGCCAGCGCCTGGTCGGGCGTGGCCAACCGATCACGGCGCACATCCTGGCGCACTCGAATGCACTAAAGGCAATCAAAACAAGCTGTATAGATACCGATACGCTGACGTTCGATATTCTCGACACAGAAACATGTGCCGGCAAAATAGGCCTGAAGACACTACCGCTTGATACACATAGCGAATTGCTCTTTATTCACCTGCTGGCAACCGCACCACCGCGCACCCAGTTTGCCAACGATGTGCAGCGCAGGGACTTCCATCTATGGCAGATTCGCTCCGGGCTTTATGGCCTTGGAGCCGTTGTCTCGCTCGCCTGCCTGCTGTTTGCTGGCAAGCAGACTTTCGAAGCTTTCAGCATTACTCAGGAAACGGACGCACTCAAAGCTGAGGCCAGTCTTTCCCGCCAGCGTTACAACGACATCGTCAAAACATTCCCGCCGATCCCCACCAATAACGAGACCCTGCGTCGCGTC
>CAJBIL010000045.1 GCA_903953145.1 uncultured beta proteobacterium | reverse complement strand
ATACGGTGGCGGTGACGACGGGCAGCGGCAGGCTGCGCCCGGCAACGGCAAAGTCCTTGGCGTTGTGCACGCGCGTGGCGGCGTACAGGCCGATGCCAATCGAAATGAGCAGATAAATAACGACGAACCAGAGGAGCATGGCGTAACCCGAAATGCGGCGATGTCTTTAACGCATTAGAAACGCAAAATTATACGGTTTCTCAATACTTTTTAACGACCACGCTGCCAATCGAATAACCCGCACCAAACGAACAAATCACGCCCAGATCGCCGGCCACCAGATCGCTGCTGTGACGGTGAAAGGCGATGATTGAGCCGGCCGAAGCGGTGTTGGCAAATTCATCGAGAATTACCGGCGCTTCGTCGGCGGTGGCTTCGCGGCCAAGCAGGCGGCGGCC
Organism: uncultured beta proteobacterium; assembly: GCA_903953145.1. Taxonomy (GTDB): domain Bacteria; phylum Pseudomonadota; class Gammaproteobacteria; order Burkholderiales; family Rhodocyclaceae; genus CAJBIL01. The sequence continues at coordinate 2,644 of CAJBIL010000045.1, read as the reverse complement.
AATCAGCTGGTTCATCGCGAGGTTGGCCTGATGCAGCCAGAAGCGACGCAGGCTGGCGGGCGTGAAGCCCAGGTTGTCGAGCTGCGCCGTGATGTGTTCGGCAGCCATCGGGCAAACTTCCTTGAACACCTTGCGGCCTTCCTGAACGAACAGCTGATCGCGGTCGGCCGGGTCACGGTCTTCGCTGCGTGAGAGAAACCCGGCGTTGTTGCGGATGTTGTTCGAGAAGCGGGTGGCCAATTTTGTACCGAGCACCTCCCAGCCGTTTTTAGACGTCGCGGTGTCGGCATTTTCAACAATGATTGCCGTGCACACATCGCCAAAAATGAAGTGGCAATCACGATCCTTCCACGCCAGATGCGCCGAGCAGATTTCCGGATTGACCACCAGCACGGCGCGTGCGCTGCCGCTCTTGACCGCATTGACCGCCTGCTCCAGCGCAAAGGTGGCCGACGAGCAGGCAACGTTCATATCAAACCCGTAACCCTGCTCAATGCCCAACCCGTGCTGGATTTCAACTGCCAGCGCCGGGTACGGGCGCTGCATGTTGGACGCCGCGCAAAGTACCATGTCGATATCGGACGGCAGCCGCCCAGCCGCCGCCAGCGCCTCGCGCCCGGCAGCAATCGCCATTTCTGCCTGCATTGAAGCTTCCTCGTTGGCACGCGGCGCAAATTTTGGCCGCATGCGCTGCGGGTCAAGCACGCCGGCTTTGTCCATCACATAACGGCGTTTGATGCCGGAGGCTTTTTCGATGAATTCGACACTCGATTCATCGAGCTTTGTGATGTCACCGGCCGCGATGAGTGCCGCATTGTCGGCGTTGAACTGCGCGACGTAAGCGTTGTACGAGGCGACCAGCTCTTCGTTACTGATGATGTGCGGGGCCGTATAGAGGCCGGTTCCACTGATGACGGCACGGTTCATGGGTGGTCTCCTGAGAGGTTGTCGGGTAGCCGAGACCCGTTTGATGTGAGGTAATTGCCCGGCGGAGGCCGGGTCAGGCTGGTTGCGTACGCCGGATTACGCCGTACGTATTTCGTTCAATAGGTCGGGGTGGCGGTCGAGGACCTTGAGCAGTTTTATCAGGGCCAGTGGCGGGCGGGTTTTGCCGTTCTCGTAGCGCGAGAAGGCGTTGACGCCACCGCCGAAAATTTCGGCGGCTTCGCGCTGGTCAAGCGAAAGTTTCTTGCGCACGCTGGCAATAAAGTCAGGATCGACGACGGCTGCGTTCACCTGTTTGTTGAAAGCGCGCATCGATTCCATGACACGTTCCGTCTCTATTGCGTCCAGAATTGATTCGTCACACGCCGGGCAGAATTCCCCGGTCACTTGCGGAATCACCGTCATTTCGCCCTTGTAGATGTAGGGTGTATCGCGGGTGTCGTGGATCAGTTCGGCCACGCCGCAAACAGGACATTTCATGCTCATAACTCCTTGAACGATACGATCAGCACATCGTCGATGACCGTAAGTTTCAGATAGATGTCGCCGATTGCCGTTGCCGGCCGATACACGTCTTGCCATGTCCGATGGTCTGCGTGCGTCGTCATGGACTTGTAAAAATCGTCCGGTTTCAACGCGCAAACGACTGCAAGCATCCCCACATAATCCAGATCAAGCGCCGCAGCACCCGCTCGCGCGGAATGCGTTGTGCGAACCTTGCCGGCTTCGATCAAGGATTTGACGATGCCAAGCGGGCAATGCGGTTTGCTTTTCTCCATCGGCAGATATTAACCTTTTTGGTTAATTTTGCAAGCGACCTGGTCTGCCCTGGGTTTTGCGGTGTAGCCCTATTGGCTACCGGAATGATTCAAAAATACTGGCTGGCCAGCAGCGCCGCAAGTAGCACGGCGATCACGCCGAGTAGCCAGTTCTGCTGCCGCTGTGCGCCGGCGATCGCGGCGAGTAGGGGGGCGGTGTCGGGCGCGGGTGGCCGCGCCAGTGCTTGATGCACGAGGCGGGGGAGTTGGGGCAGGGTGCGCGCCCAGTAGGGCGCTTCGGCTGCCAGCCCTTTTTTGAGCGCGCGCCAGCCGAGTTGCTCGCTCATCCAGCGTTCAAGGTAGGGTTTGGCGGTTTTCCAGAGGTCGAGATTGGGGTCGAGCTGGCGGCCGAGGCCTTCGATGTTGAGCAGGGTTTTTTGCAGCATCACCAGTTGTGGCTGGACTTCCACATTGAAGCGGCGCGACGTCTGGAAGAGGCGAAGCAGCACGCGGCCGAATGAGATTTCATGCAGCGGCCGGTCGAAAATCGGCTCGCAGACGGCGCGGATGGCGGCTTCGAATTCATCAACGCGGGTATCGGCAGGTGCCCAGCCGGCCTCGATGTGTGCTTGCGCCACGCGCTTGTAATCGCGCTGGAAAAAGGCGAGGAAGTTTTGTGCGAGGTAGTTTTTGTCGATGTCGGTGAGGGTGCCGACGATGCCGAAGTCGAGCGCGATATAGCTGCCGTGATGCGCGTCGTCGGTGGCGACAAAAATGTTGCCGGGGTGCATGTCGGCGTGGAAAAACCCGTCACGGAACACCTGCGTGAAGAAAATCTCAACACCGGCCCGCGACAAGGCGGGCAGATCGACGCCCGCCGCCAGCAGCGCCTCGGTCTGGCTGATCGGGATGCCGCGCATGCGCTCCATGACCATCACGGT
>CAJBIL010000044.1 GCA_903953145.1 uncultured beta proteobacterium | reverse complement strand
CTGCTGCAAGCCGATGTCACCGCCAATACCGACGACGACAAAGCGCTGCTGCAACGCTTCAAACTCTTCGGCCCGCCGGGGATTATTTTTTTCGACGCACAAGGGCAAGAAATCAACGGTCAGCGGGTGGTCGGCTTTCAGGATGCCGACGCGTTTCTCAAGTCGCTGCATCGCGCCGGTTGAGAAAATCGAAAATCCCCCACAGTAATTACGCCTCGACAGCCGGCAAATGACCGGTGGCTAACGGATCGCCGAGTGGGAGATTCCGGCAAAGCCCATCACGCGCCGGACGTAGTTCTGGGTTTCAACATAGGGAGGCACGCCGCCATAGCGCTCCACCGTGCCTTCGCCGGCGTTATAGGCGGCGGCAACCAGGTTCAGGTTTCCGCCAAAGCGGTTCTGCAACCATTTCAGGTAAGCCAGCCCGCCTTTGATGTTCTGTTCTGCGTCAAAAGGTTTCTGCACGCCAAATCGTTCCTGCGTGCCGGGAATAAGCTGCATCACGCCCTGGGCATTTTTGGGAGAGACGGCATTGACATCGAGGTTGGATTCGGCCAGCGCAACACCCAGCGCCATGCGTGTATCGACACCGTATTGCGGTGCCTTCTGGCGGATCAGTGCAGCAACCTTTCGCTTCTCCGGCGAGAGCCTGGCGATATAGCCGTCAAGGTCAAACTTTGGCTGGCCAACGCTGCCGTAAAAACTGCTGCACACCTCGTCAATATTGGCGTTCTGAACCAGCGGATCGTGCAGCATGGCCGCCTCGCGGTGGCCCAGGCGCGCAGCCAGTGCAAGATAGGCATTCGCCAGACGCGGGCTGCGCAGCTTGCGCTCCCTCATGAACATCCGGCCGATACGAAAGAAGCCTTCCGAGCTGCCCATAGTCGCCGCGTCGCAATAAAACTCAATGGCCAGACCCGTATTTTTGCGGATACCCACACCACGCTCCGCCGCCTGACCCTGCTCCAGCGCGGCAACAATACGCGGTGCTTCGACGTAAGCCGAGGCCTGCGCAGGCGTGGGGATCAGCCAGATGGACAGTAGAAGGAGATGTATAGGGAGACGAACAGGGTGACGGCTACTCAAAATACCGATAACGGCCTGCATTACCAGCCCGCCAAAGCCCGCAGCGATACGCCGCACAGCGATCTGCTTATGTTCGCTTAATGCCAACGCGCGGCGTAAGCTGCTCCAGACGCCGCTTCTCGGCCAGCACCTTGATGGCGTAAGCGCCTTCGGGATCCGAGGAGCCGGCATACTGCTGCAATCCGGGGATCAGCCCGCCACGCCGCCGGATCGATTCGCGCAAGACCTGCACGCCGACCTGAACATTGATCACCGGATCAAGCAACGGCCGCTCACCGGCGCCTTCCGGCAGTTTGTCCTTGTGGAAGCGGGGAATAATCTGCATCAAACCCTGTGCGCCAAAAGAGCTTTCAGCCAGTGGATTGAAGCCGGACTCAATGCCGATCACCGCAACAATCAGCAGGGGATCAACGCCATGTTCGCGGCCGGTAAGCTGCGCTGCTTCAAAGATCGGCAGCAACGCGGCCTGCGATACGCGATAACGACGGGTGACGTAGTCAAGCGCGCCACGCATCGATGGCGTCAGTCTGGCGAGAATATCGGCCGGCTGATCAAGAAAGCTGGCCTCGGCCTCGGCTTGCGCATCAGCAACGTCGGCGTCCTCATCCTCGAGGTTGAATTCTGCAGTCAGAATTTCGCTTACCAGCGCTTTGCCGGCAAACGCATTGAAAAAAACGAGTGCCAGGAACAATCCGGCAATCATCAAACCCAGTTGAACCAGGCTCGTGGTGGCGTTGATGTTGCGCGCCACCGGTGCTCTGAGCGTCAGTGTTGCAGACATGTGCTCTCCTTTTCCACGATCGTTGCAGCATCAATATTCAGACGCAGAAACAACCACAGGTACGGATGCAAAACTTGCTTGCAGTGAAAGGATACCGTCGCGCCACCGGTTGTTTCTGGCAGCGACTCACCGGCGAGCGGTGGTGATAAACAACGTCCAAACGATATTTGTTGCAACGCAACAAATACGAAGTCTATTGATTAGTATGGATTTTGTCAAACATGGGGAAAATCGATTGCTGCACCAGTAACAACGCAGGGCGCTTGCCCTGCGTTGTTAGCTTAAGGAAATGCCTACGCTTCCTCGACCCGCCCGGCCGCGTGCCGGGCCGATAGTTGTTGCTGGATTGCCGGGGGTACCGGGGCGTAATGAGAGAAATGGATGCTGTAGGCGCCCTGGCCACCGGTCAGCGATTTAAGACGCGACTGATAGTCGTCAAGTTCGGCCAAAGGCACCTGGCCGGCAATCGCCACCAGCGCCGTGCCGCGTGGCTGCGTGCCGGTAACATGACCGCGCTTGCTGGCAAGATCACCGGTCAGATCGCCAATCGCGGCCTGCGGGGCCAGCACCTCGATGTCGACAATCGGCTCAAGCACAATCGGGCCGGCAGCGCGAATGGCGTCGACCGTGGCTTTGCGTGCAGCGGTGAAGAAGGCGATGTCTTTGCCATCGACTGCGTGTGATTTTCCGTCATACACCGTGACGCGCAGATCCTGCACGGCAAAGCCGCCAAGCACGCCATCGGCGAGCGCCTGACGGACGCCCTTCTCGACCGAAACCATAAATACGCTGGGGATTGCGCCACCCTTCACGATGTCGACCAGCTCCAGCCCGGCACCGCGTTCAAGCGCCTCGACTCGCAACGCAACTTCGCCGAACTGGCCGGCGCCGCCGCTTTGCTTCTTGTGCCGGCAATGGCCTTCGCCGGTCGCTGTAATCGTTTCACGATAGGCGATCTGCGGCGGCCGGGTATCGAGTTCAAGCTTGAACTGCTGCGCCATCCGGCCCAGTTTGGCGCGCAGGTGCATTTCACCCAGCCCGCGAATCACCGTCTCGTTGCTGCTCGGGTGACGTTCAACCTTGAAGCACGGATCTTCAATGGCCAGCTTGTGCAGAATTTCAAATAGCCGCTGTTCATCGGCCTTGCGCTTTGGTTCCACCGCCAGACCCTGCATCGGCTGCGGGAATTCGAGCGGTTTCAGGTGAATATAATCTTCATCGTGCGAGTCATGCAGCACGCAGTCGAACTCGATTTCCTCAACCTTGGCCACCGCGCCAAGATCGCCCGGCACCAGCGACTCAACCTCAAGGTAATCCTTGCCTTGCAAGCGATACAGATGGCTGACCTTGAACGGCCGCCGGGCCTCACCGACGAATAGCTGAGAATCCTTGCGCACCGTTCCCTGATGCACGCGAAAAACGCCGAGCTTACCGATAAACGGATCGCTGACTACCTTGAACACGTGCGCCAGTACATGTTTTTGCGGATCGGGCTCGGCGCCGAACACCTGGATTTCCGGGCTGCCGGGCTTGCTGCAATAGAAGGAGGGCGGATTGCCTTCATCCGGATTCGGCGCCAGCTTTGCCAGCACATCGAGCAACTGCGGAATACCGGCGCCGGTTTTTGCCGAAACAAAGAGAATCGGGATCAGATGCCCGGCCCGCAAAGCGGCCTCGAAGGGCGCGTGCAGCGCTTCCGGGCTGGGATCGACGCCGTCATCGAGATAACGCGCCAGCAGTTCTTCATCCTCTTCGACAATTTGATCGATCAAGGCACGGTGTGCCGTGGCGACCGATTCAAAATCACTTTCACCGCTGTTGTGGCCCAGCAGCTCGACAACCTCCTGCCGCTCATGTGCCGGTAAGTCGAGCAACATGCATTGCCGGCCGAAACGCTCGCGGATATTGCCGACCAGCGCCGGCAGATCAACGTTCTCAGCATCAATCTTGTTGATCACGATCATCCGGCAGAGGCCTCGTGCTGCGGCCAGCTTCATCATACGTTCGGTTGATAATTCAATCCCGGTCTGCGCGTTGATGACGATCAGCGCGGTATCAACAGCGGCTAGCGCAGCAATCGCCTGGCCGGCAAAATCAGGATAGCCCGGCGTATCGATCAGATGTACCCGTGCGCCCTGCCAGTCAAAACTGGCGAGCGCCGAGTTGAGCGAATGACCGATTTCTTTTTCCTGCACGTCAAAATCACAAACGGTATTGCCCTTCTCGACACTACCCCGAACGCTGATTGCACCGGCTGCGGCAAACAGCGTTTCGGCAAGCGTTGTTTTGCCCGCAGCGCCGTGCCCGACCAGGGCGACGGTTCGCAAATCCTTACTGTTCCGGCTCATCGTTTTTCTCCCTTTTTTGCTTTGCTAAATCTTGAATCTGGAAAGTTCAGCCCACCCGCAGCGGCGGCAGCACCGGCACACTGCGCGCGCAGTTGCGGCCACCGGCCTTGGCGTCGTAAAGCGCCTGATCGGCACGGGCGTAGATCGCTTCGAATCCCGGGTCATCAGCAACCAGCACGGCCACACCGATACTGGCTGTGAAACGCAGAACCAGCTCGCCCGCCGGTACCTCGCAGGCCGCGACTGCCGCGACCAGGCGCTCGGCAAGCAGCAGTGCACCGGCCAGATCAGTACTCGGCAACAGAATGCCGAATTCCTCGCCACCGAGCCG
>CAJBIL010000043.1 GCA_903953145.1 uncultured beta proteobacterium | reverse complement strand
GTCGTTTTTACCGTGCCGCCGGCTAAAGCCGCGCACTTGCTGAAGCTCGACGATGCCGACTTTCTCACCGCGCTTCGCAGCCAGTTCGGATCGCGCATGGATTTCACCACCACCGGGCCACGCAGCAGTTTTCCACTCGCCCTGCGCATCCGCCGGCAACTCACGGCACAACGTCAGGCCTGGATCGGTAACAGTGCGCAAACGCTGCACCCGGTGTCCGGTCAGGGCTTCAACCTCGGCTTGCGCGACGCCTGGGAACTCGCCGAAACACTGCTCGACCACAACGGTGATGCCGGCGACCCCGCGCCGCTCAATGCCTACGCACGCGGCCGCCGCGTTGATCGTGCTGGCAGCGCAGGCTTCACCGACGGTATCGTGCGCTTGTTCTCCAACGATCTACCGCCGCTGCGCTTCGCGCGCGGCCTTGGGCTGCTGGCGCTCGATCTGTGCCCCCCGCTACGTCACTTTGTCGCCAAGCGGATGATCTGGGGTGCGCGGGCATGGCCTTGAAAGCGATAATCCTTTCCTGTAATCGTTTCGTTTTTTACGCGGAGTCCGCTAGACTTCTCCGCCTCTGAAGAAACTCCTCCAAAAATGCCATGCCGCGTACCGACAAAAAAAAACCAGTCATCGCCGTTATTGAGTTCAAGGGCACCACGCTACCGCTGGTTGCCGTGACTTTGCGCTCACTGCAAACCGAAGTGCTGAGTGCCGCAGCCAGTGCGCTGTTTGGTGACGATGCTTTTTTTGAAGGCGACGCTGCGTTGCTAGATCTCTCGCAACTGGGCGACGAGCAGGACGCCGACTGGGCACAAGTGCAAAATATCTTCAAGACGCACGGCCTGAATGTAATCGGCGTGCGCGGAGGCTGCGATGAACTGCGGCAAAGCGCAGCCGTTGCAGGTTTGCCGAGCTTCGCCGCGATTGAACGTGCGCCTCGCCCCGCCGCCTCCGCCCAGGAACCGGCTGCCCGCCCGATCACGATTGAAACGACAGAGGCACTAGCGCCGCTGGCCGAAATAGCGCCAACCCCGGTTGCCATTCCTGCTGTGGCAGTGCCAACCATGGTAATTGATCGGCCCTTGCGCTCCGGCCAGCAGATTTATGCACGTGGCGGTGATCTTGTCGTGCTGGCAGCGGTCAATGCCGGCGCTGAAGTCATTGCCGATGGCAGCATTCACATTTATGCCCCTTTGCGTGGTCGCGCACTGGCGGGAGCTAGCGGTGATTCGGGCGCGCGCATTTTCACCACCCGTTTTGAAGCCGAGCTGGTTTCGATTGCCGGTGTTTATCGGACATTCGATGCCGGCGTTCCCGATCAGCTGTCAGGAAAGCCGGTACAAGTGCAGCTTTCGGAAGTGCCGGGCGAAACAACAAGCAAGCTGTCAATCGAGGCGTTACAGACAAATTGAGCGCATCAGGTGCTGCGATGCAGCATAAATCCCGATCCACAGGTAAAATTGATTCTTTTTTGACGGAGCAACATCCGTGACTCGCATCGTCGTCGTAACTTCCGGCAAAGGTGGCGTGGGTAAAACCACCACCAGCGCCAGTTTCTCCTCCGGCCTCGCCCTGCGTGGCTACAAAACCGCCGTAATCGACTTTGACGTCGGCCTGCGCAACCTCGACCTGATCATGGGCTGCGAGCGCCGCGTCGTCTATGACCTGGTCAACGTACTCAACGGCGAAGCAACGCTGACACAGGCGCTGATCAAGGACAAGCACTGCGGCAATGACAACCTCTTTGTGCTGCCGGCCTCACAGACACGCGACAAGGATGCGCTGACTGAAGAAGGCGTCGAAAAGGTGCTCAAGGAGCTTGAGCATATGGGCTTTGACTACATCGTTTGTGACTCGCCGGCCGGTATCGAGCGTGGTGCCGTGATGGCGCTGACCTTTGCCGACGAAGCCATCGTCGTCACCAACCCGGAAGTTTCATCAGTGCGTGACTCTGACCGCATTCTCGGCATCATTCAGGCCAAATCACGTCGCGCCATTTCGGGTGGCGAACCGGTCAAGGAGCATCTGCTAATCACCCGGTATTCGCCGAAACGTGTTGAAGACGGCGAAATGCTCTCGTACAAGGACGTGCAGGAAATTCTGCGCATTCCGATTATCGGCGTCATTCCCGAATCCGAGATTGTCCTGCAATCGTCCAACCAGGGCTCGCCAGCGGTACATCTTGCCGGTACGGATGTTTCGGATGCCTACCTCGACGTCGTCGGCCGTTTCCTCGGCGAAGCCAAGCCACTGCGCTTTGTCGACTACGAGAAACCCGGCCTGTTCAAGCGACTGTTCGGAGGGAAATAAGCATGTCCCTGTTCTCTCTCATCTTCGGCAACAAGCAAAAAACCGCCAACATTGCCAAGGAACGCCTGCAACTGATCATTGCCCATGAACGCAATGGTTTTTCGAGCAAGCCCGACTTTCTGCCGGCTCTGCAACAAGAGCTGATTGCCGTAATCTCCAAGTACGTTGCCGTCAATCCGGACGACATCAAGGTATCGCTGGAAAAACAAGGCAACTACGAAGTGCTTGAAGTCAATATTGTCATGCCCGAGCTCGGCAACACGCGGTAAGCACGGCAAAACTGCTTGAGCTGTTGTCACGATTGACTATTTTTTAGGCGGCTATCGCGGTAGAATTCGCCCCTTCCCCTGCACCGCCCAGCTCGTTAGTTACGCACCGGATCACCATGGAATTCGTCGGTTTCACGCTCAGAAATAATCTCTTTGTTGCGCCGATGGCTGGCGTGACCGACCGTCCTTTCCGTCAACTTTGCAAGAAAATGGGCGCCGGGCTGGCTGTGTCCGAGATGGTCACCTCCAACTCGCTGCTCTATGGCAGCGCCAAGACCATCCGGCGTGCCAACCATGACGGCGAAGTGGCGCCGATCTCGGTACAGATCGCCGGATCGATCCCGGCAATGATGGCTGAAGCCGCGCGTCACAACGTCGATCGCGGCGCACAGATCATCGACATCAACATGGGTTGCCCGGCCAAAAAAATCTGTAACGTGATGGCTGGCTCGGCGCTGCTCAAAGACGAACCGCTGGTCGGCCAGATTCTCTCCGCAGTGGTCAATGCAGTACCGAATACGCCGGTCACACTGAAGATCCGAACCGGCTGGGACAAGAGCAACCGCAACGCGCTGACCATTCTGAAAATTGCCGAGCAATCCGGCATCCGCGCACTGGCCATGCATGGCCGCACACGCGCCTGTGGCTATACGGGTTCTGCCGAATACGAAACCATTGCGGCTGTTAAAGCCGAAGCGCGCATCCCAATTATCGCCAACGGCGATATTACCTCGCCGGAAAAAGCGAAGTTCGTGCTCGAAACGACC
>CAJBIL010000042.1 GCA_903953145.1 uncultured beta proteobacterium | reverse complement strand
TTTGTGACCAACACCCGCATCTTCAAGGAAGGCATCAAGAAGGGCATCGCCAACTCGATCCTGATCAAGATCAACCAGATCGGCACGCTCTCTGAAACCTTTGCCGCCATCGAAATGGCCAAACGCGCCGGCTATACCGCCGTGATCTCGCACCGCTCCGGTGAAACCGAAGACAGCACCATCGCCGACATCGCCGTCGGCATGAACGCCCTGCAAATCAAGACCGGTTCGCTGTCGCGTTCGGATCGTATGGCCAAGTACAACCAGCTGCTGCGTATCGAAGAAGACCTCGGCGATACCGCCGGTTATCCCGGCCGCGAAGCCTTCTACAACCTGCGCTGATCCGCTAACACTTCCCGGGCGCCGCCATGCGCTGGCTCTCCATCGCACTGGTCGCCCTTGTCGTGCTGCTGCAGTATCCACTGTGGGTCGGCAAGGGCGGCTGGTTGCGCGTTTGGGATGTCGATCGGCAGTTGCAGCAGCAGAAGGAAGCCAACAAGGCGCTGGAAGTGCGTAACGCCGGGTTTGACGCCGAAGTGCGTGATCTGAAACAGGGTTACGACGCAATCGAAGAGCGCGCCCGCTTCGAGCTGGGCATGATCAAGCAGGATGAGGTCTTCGTCCAGATCCCCGAGAAAATGGGGGCTGAGAAAGTGGCCGCAGACAAGACTGCTACGAAACCCGCTGCTGCAAGGTAGCGGGTTTTTTCTTGGGCTCGTTGATGTTTATTGCGTGATTGAGATTGACGGCGACCGGCCAATTGCCGACCTTCGCCGGTCCCGCTGAGAGGTCATTCAAGAGGCCGGTTCACTCTGAAACCTGCCGGATGGCCAACGAGTGCTCCTCGGCCCGTGCGTTCATTGGGAGCAGCGAGGATGTCGGGTATCGTGCAGCTTACTGCCGTTGGCAGTGTGAATTTCGTGAACGTCATCTTTTCCGGATGACAAACGCAAACTCCCATTTTCGGCCTTCGATTTTGTGACTATCGTATCTTGAACAGAACGCCTTTTACGTTCTCGACATTAACAGCTAGCCGCTGTTTGGCAATTGCCATGCCGATCAGAATGATGTGGCGTTCGTCGGTAAGCGGCCAGCCGCCCCACCTATAATTTTCATCTGAGTCCGTGCAATCTTTGCGCTTTTGGGCGGGATTCCAGATGGCAAAAAGACATGGTCCGGTTTATTGGCAGAAGCACCTTGATGCATGCAAGCAAAACGATCTGACACAAAAGGACTACTGCGCGCAGCACGGGCTGAGTACCAAATCGTTCTACCGCTGGCTTCGTAAAGAGAAAGACGCAGCGACTGCCGCCAAGTCATCGCTGACGCTCGTGCCGGTTAGCGTCGTTGGCAGCGCGACGACTGGAAATCTTATCCGCCTCCGCACCCCCGGCGGTTGGCGAATCGAACTACCGGTAGGCAGCGCACCCTGGCTGCCTGATCTCCTGCGGCACCTGCCATGATCCCGACCCCGAACCAAGTCTGGCTAGTCGTCGAACCGATCGATATGCGGGCCGGTATCGATAGTCTCTCGCAGCGCATTCAGGACACACTCGGTAACTCGCCCTGCGACGGCAGCGCCTACGCCTTCCGTAACCGGCGGCTGACCCGACTCAAACTACTCGTCTGGGACGGCACCGGCGTCTGGCTCTGTCAGCGCCGACTGCATCGCGGCCGCTTCACCTGGCCGACATCGAACGCCACGACCTTCAACCTCACGACAGCACAATGGGGCTGGCTAACCACCGGTGTCGACTGGCAAAGACTCTCAGCGACACCCCATGCACACTGGCAAGCCTGAGCCTCTGAATCAGAGGGTTGTAATCGTATGAAACCCTTGCCACGACTGCATTGTAATGTGCATGGCATGGTAAAATGTAGCCATGGATTTAGCTGCCGAACTCGCCCAATTCAACCCGGATCCCGCCTTGGCGGCGTGGGTCGGCAAACTCCTCGATAAATCCAAAAATGATGCGCTCAAGATTCAGGCGCTGACCCTTGAACTGGCGTACTACAAGCGTATTCGCTTCGCCAACAAGAGCGAACAATTCTCGGCAGAACAGCGCGAACTGTTCGAGGAAAGCTGGAACA
>CAJBIL010000041.1 GCA_903953145.1 uncultured beta proteobacterium | reverse complement strand
GGCGGCCGAAGTACGCAAGCTGGCCGAGCGCTCACAGGTTGCCGCACAGGAGATCGGGCAACTGGCGGGCAGTAGCGTCGGCATGGCCGAACAGGCCGGCCGCCTGCTCGACACGATGGTGCCGTCGATCAAGAAAACCTCCGATCTGGTGCTTGAGATCACCGCCGCCAGCCAAGAGCAATCCATTGGCGTGAGCCAGATCAACACCGCCATGGGACAGCTGAATCAGGCCACCCAGCAAAACGCCTCGGCGTCTGAAGAGTTGGCGGCCACCGCCGAAGAAATGGGCGCGCAGGCAGGCCAGCTTCAGGAACTGATGTCGTTCTTCCGGGTGGATGCCAGCGTAGCGCCGAAAAAACAGCCAGCCTCGCGCCCGATGCAGGCTGCTCGCCCGGCAGCACATTCCGCCGTGAAAAAATCAGTCGCAGCGATTCATGAATCGGATTTTGAGAAATTCTGATTGGGGGACGTCATGAGAAACCCGAGTCCGGATCACCGTTTAAATACCCCGCGAGGCAACGATGGACAAGTCGTCGCTGCCATCACCGGCGCTATCGACGCGATCGACAATACAAGCCTGCACCTTGACCACGCGCATTCACCCTTAGAACTGCCGAGCCACGAAGTGCTCGCACAGCTCGCTCGGGACGACCCGCAAGCCTATGAAGCCTACCGCCGCCAGATTGTAGAAAGTTTTATCGACAGCGCACCTGAGCGGCTGAAATCACGCCTGAGCGGGATCCAGTTTCGCGTTGATAGCGTACGGCAATTGTCCCGCGCATCGGCACTGGGTGCGACGGTGCGGGTGTATGAATTGATGTGGAAAAGCTTTCAACACCTGAACGAAGTCTGGCAGGACTTCATGCCGACAGAAAACGGTCGTGGAAATTTTTGTGACAGTCGATACAGCAAGGCGCCAGCAAAAAAACACATGGCAAAACAGGAGGCGCGCATCCTCGCCTTCCGGCAGCACCTTCACTGCGACCAATAATAATCAATAGTCCGGCAATAACTTTACGAAGGTAATCACGCGCATGGCGCCAACGGTATGCGCACGAAACTCGCTTAAAACCAGCACCACCCTGGGGACTCTCAGCATTTTCATTGTCGGTGTCTGGCTGTTGTCGTTTTACGCCAGCCATATGTTGCGCAAGGATATGGAGCGCCTGCTTGGCGAGCAGCAGTTTTCGACGGTGACGATCATTGCCGCCCAGATCAACAGCGAGCTGAATCACCGTCTTCAGGCACTGGAAAAAGTCGCCAGTCTGGCTGCACCGGCCATGCTGGCGGGGGCTGGCACGGTGCAAGCGCAGATTGAGCAACGCCCGCTCCTGCACACCCTATTCAACGGCGGCATTAATGTCTTTGATCTCAATGGCACCGCCATTGCAGATAGTGATTTGAACAATGCCCGGGTCGGCGTCAATTTCATGCACGTCGACGTGGTCGCCGCCGCGCTTCGCGAGGGGAAATCCGGTATTGGCCGGCCGGAACTGGGCGCTGTGATTAAAACACCGGTGTTTGGCATGGCGGTGCCGATTCGCGATAGCGCAGGCAAAATTATCGGCGCCATCGGCGGCCCGACCAAACTGAGCGATACCAATTT
>CAJBIL010000040.1 GCA_903953145.1 uncultured beta proteobacterium | reverse complement strand
TATTCTGACCATCGTCAGTGCGGCGATTGTCGCTTTCATCATCTACACGATGACGATGGGCAAGATCCGCGAGATTGCCGTGCTCAAGCTGATCGGCACGCGTAACCGCACGATTGCCGGGATGATTTTGCAGCAAGCGCTGGGGCTTGGGCTGATCGGTTTTGTTGTTGGCAAAACGGCGGCGACGCTGTGGGTGCCGATTTTCCCCAAATACGTTTTGCTTGAGCCGGGCGATGCGCTGCGCGGTTTTGTCGCGGTTATGCTGATGTGCGCCATCGCCAGCACCCTGGCCATTCGCGCCGCGCTGCGGGTTGATCCGGCAACGGCGATTGGTGGTTGAGGTGGCTGATATGGGTAAATTCGTGGGTGGCGTTGTAGGTGGCGTCCTTGGTGGCTTTGGCATCAGGATCGAAGGGCTGCGCAAACGCTACGGCGAGGGCGATACCGCAGTTGAGGCCTTGAAGGACGTGAATATGACCGTCGCGCCGGGCGAGGTGGTGGGCCTCGTCGGCCCCTCCGGCTCGGGCAAGAGCACGCTGCTCAAGTGCCTGGGCGCGGTGATCGCCCCGACGTCCGGGCGCATGACGCTGGGCGAGTCGGTGATTTTTGACAACGAGTGGAAAATTTCCGACCTGACGGCCCTGCGCCGCGACAAAATCGGCTTCGTGTTTCAGGCGCCGTACCTGATCCCGTTTCTCGACGTTACCGACAACGTCGCCCTGTTGCCGATGCTTGCCGGCCAGGCCAATGCCAGCGCCCGAAAACGTGCTGTTGAGTTGCTGCAAGCCTTGGATGTCGGGCATCGCGCCCAAGCGCAGCCATCGCAACTCTCGGGCGGCGAGCAGCAGCGGGTGGCCATTGCCCGCGCGCTGGCCAATCAGCCGCCAGTGATCCTCGCCGACGAGCCTACCGCGCCGCTCGACAGCGAGCGCGCCCTCGCCGTCATGCGCATCCTGAATAGCATGGCACAGCAATACAACACGGCAATCATCGTGGTCACGCACGATGAAAAAATCATACCGACCTTCAAGCGCATCTATCACATCCGTGACGGGCGCACCTACGAAGAGGCGGGCGAGGGGCGGGAGGTTTAAGCCCTGCGCTAGACTGCTGTATTCATTGAATTAGTGGCCAGCGCCAAACAGCGTGACGAGGCCTGCTACGATTCAGTCGGTGGCAACGAACAAAGCCCCAATAAGACACCTGTTCTGGAAGGCGCACCAGATGGCGGTCTAGCGCATCTGATTGGCTGGAAGCCAATGAATACGGCAGTCTTCAGAGTTGGCTCTGGATTGAAGTATTGAAAACGACAGGCAAAAAATCCAGATCCACTAAAGGGTCATTTCATTCGCGCACATCGCACAAATCGGCAGACTACGGTTGCAGGCCAGTGGGCATTTCAGTCCTCAGACCTGACGCTCACTCCGCTGTCAATCGCGGCTTGTTGCAACGCCTTGTCGCGGGTGGCAATCGGCAGCCCGATGCTCTCAGTGGCTTCCAGGGACAAGGCGTCATAACTGGTCACGGAGCCTAACGATCTTTGCGGTGCGTTAATGCGAGACCTGACCCTTTCGGCCTTGAAAAGAAGGATGCCGTACTGCGAGACGTTCGATAAAGATGACCAGGGCAAGGACTCCCCATGTTCCCTTGCGTGTT
>CAJBIL010000039.1 GCA_903953145.1 uncultured beta proteobacterium | reverse complement strand
TGCCGGAACTCGCCGGGGACAACATGCAACTGTGCACGCTCACCCTGCACAATCAGGAGGTCTTCTGCCGGCAAGCGGGAAAAAAGTTCGCGGTGCAGATCACGAATTGCATCTGAGCTATAGAGCAACCGGCTACCCGATTCGCCGCTGTAGCGTTGCTCGATGGCCGCTTCGGCCTCGATATGCGCAACAGCCAGTCGCTGCCGCGCAGCGAGCTCTTTGTTATCGGAGAAATTCAGGGCGACAGCCTGCTCGATTTCGAGCGGGCGTGTGTGCTGCCCTTCGATGCGGTTGGTGTAATAAGAGTTCATGCCGCGCAGCAACGCGCGTAATCCGGGGGCGATTGGCAAGCCAGCCAGCTGGGTGGCGCTGCGCGCCAGATCATGCGCCTTGACCAGCAAAGGCGCTTGCTGCGCTGGCGAGGGGAGTAATGGCTCGAACTGATGCGGGGCGTCGTACATTGCGGCTCCTTTTGCGAACATTATGTATCGCAAAAGCTTTTGATTCAATTGTTTTATTCGCAATTTTTTCGAAGTATTTTGCGTGATTATATTCTAACTTTAATACCTTCCATCAAAGTCCAAGCACAGCCGCATCAACCGTAACCTCGAACCGGCTTACAGACTTCGTGCAAGCATCAGCGCTGATGATCCAGCGCATATCACTTGACTGAAAGTATCAATAAAAGGCAGCATCGCAAACAGTCCAGAAAAGGGAGCGCCAGCAAATGGATAACCGACAGGGTTTTAGCAAACAAGTGGTGCTTATCACCGGCGGCTCCCGGGGGATCGGCTACGCGACTGCTGAGGCTTTTCTGAAACAGGGCGCACGCGTGGCGATCTGTGCGCTGGACGAAATCCGCCTGGCAAAATCACTGCAACAACTCGCGGCATTTGGCGAAGTCGCCGGATGGCGTGTTGATGTGGCCAATGGCGACGCTGTCACCGAACTTGTACGGCTTACCATTGAGCGTTTTGGCCACATTGACGTGCTGGTCAATAACGCGGCTCGTCTTGCTGTTGGTAATTTTGCGGCGCAGAAGCGTAGTGAAATCGATGAAGTTATCGACGTTAATATCAAGGGGACGCTTTACGCCACGCACGCTGTACTGCCGCAGATGCTGGAAAGAGCATCCGGCTGCGTGATCAACATTTCATCGTCGCTGGGCACCTTTGGCATGGCACGCGTCGCAGCCTACTGTGCCAGCAAATTTGCGCTGGTCGGCTTCACACAGGCGCTGAACCATGAAGTCAAGGAATTCGGCATACGGGTTTATGGGATGACACTGAGCATGTCGGCAACTGACATGCAGGTTCAATTTTCAGGCTATCGACAGGGGATGCCGCCTGAGATTGTGGCGGAAGAAATTCTCCTGCTGGCCGGCCCCAACCCACCGATTGAAACCGGAACCTGCCTCGATACCTACCTTTAGGCGATCACCGGCACGTCGCAACACCGCCCGCAATTACATCGACTTCCACGCCAGCCAGGCAATGACGCCAAAGATGATAAGAAAACCGGTGAGTTCGATATAAGCCATAGGATTTGAGCCGATTCAATAAAAAAGGCGAGGTGCCCGGCACCCCGCCTTTTTTTGTAGCATTGCTCTGCTTAAAAATGCAGCGGGCGCTTGTCGCAGGCCAGCGCAGCTTCATGCACAGCTTCCGACAGCGTCGGGTGGGCGTGGCAGATGCGGGCAAGGTCTTCCGAAGAGGCACCAAACTCCATCGCCACCACACCTTCCGAGATCAACTCGGAGGCATTGGCGCCAATGATGTGCACGCCGAGGATGCGGTCGGTCTTGGCGCAGGCCAGCATTTTGACGAAGCCAGTTGGCTCGCCCATGCCAAGCGCACGGCCGTTGGCGGCAAACGGAATCTTGCCGGCCTTGTAAGCAACGCCGTCGGCTTTGAGCTGTTGCTCGGTCTTGCCGACCCAGGCGATTTCGGGGCTGGTGTAGATCACCCACGGAATGGTATCGAAGTTGCAATGACCGGACTGGCCGGCCATCAGTTCGGCAACCATGACGCCCTCTTCCATCGCCTTGTGCGCCAGCATCGGGCCGGAGACCACGTCGCCCACTGCCCAGACGCCCGGCAGGTTGGTACGGCAATGGCCGTCGACATTGATCTGGCCACGATCGGTAAGCTGCAAACCTACTTTGTCGGCACCGAGGCCGTCGGTATTCGGGATACGGCCAACGGAGACGATCAGGCGGTCGGCGTCGAGCTTCTGCGCCTTGCCCTCTTTGTCGGTATAGGCGATTGAAACGCCCTTCTTGGTGACTTTCGTTTCACCGATGGTCACACCGGTCAGGATGTTCAGCCCCTGCTTGGCAAAGACCTTGGCGGCTTCCTTGGCAACATCAACGTCAGCGACCGCCAGGAATGCCGGCATGGCTTCAAGGATGGTCACTTCAGAACCGAGACGGCGCCAAACGCTGCCCATTTCGAGGCCGATCACACCGGCGCCGATGATGGCCAGTTTCTTCGGTACAGCGTCGATATCGAGCGCACCGGCGTTATCGCAAACGATTTTCTGATCGACGGTGATGCCCGGCAGATGGCGTGCTTTGGAGCCGGTGGCAACGATTACTTGTTTGGCCTCGACGACCTCTTCACCCACCTTGACTTGCCAGCCGCCGGCGCTCTGCGCGACGAACGCGCCGTGGCCATTGAGCATCGTCACCTTGTTCTTTTTGAACAGCCCTTTGAT
>CAJBIL010000038.1 GCA_903953145.1 uncultured beta proteobacterium | reverse complement strand
TTGCGCGCCACGGCGACGAACACGGCAATTTGTCGTAAAGTAAATTTCATATCTATTTATTCGATTATTTATATCAAGATAATCTATTTTACAGATAAACAAATCGGGCATACGATTCGCTTCATGATCAACTGACTATGGCGCTAATCATGAGTAATTTATCAACCGAACGCGTTCTCTCCGTTCATCACTGGAACGAAAATCTGTTCAGCTTCCGCACCACGCGCGACGCCGGGCTGCGCTTCATCAACGGGCAGTTCGTGATGATCGGGATGGAGCAGCAAGGCCGGCCGCTGACCCGTGCTTACAGCATCGCCAGCGCGAATCATGACGAGTACCTTGAGTTTTTCAGCATCAAGGTACAGAACGGCCCGCTGACTTCCAAATTGCAGCATCTGAAGCAAGGCGACGAGATCGTCGTCAGCCGCAAGCCGACCGGCACGCTGGTACTGCGCGATCTCCGGCCGGGCAGGAATCTTTACATGCTTTCAACCGGCACCGGCCTAGCGCCCTTCATCAGCCTGATTCAAGACCCGGAAACCTACGAGCGTTTTGAAAAAATCGTGCTGGTTCATGGCGTGCGCTGGATCAGCGAACTGGCTTACGGCGATTTCATCACCAACGAGTTGCCAAACCACGAATATTTTGCCGATCTGGTGCGCGACAAGCTGATTTATTACCCGACGGTAACGCGCGAGCCTTTCCGCAACACGGGGCGTCTGACCACACTGATCGAAAACGGCAAGCTTTCTGCCGATATCGGCTTGCCCGCGCTTGATCCCGTGCATGACCGCGTGATGATTTGCGGCAGCCCGGCAATGCTCAAGGACAGCTGCGTCCTGCTTGACGAGCGGGGTTTTGAGGTTTCACCGCACATTGGTGCAGCGGGTGATTACGTTATCGAGCGTGCTTTCGTCGAAAAATAGGCCATGCAAGGCGGGCTGAGCCAACCAGAACAGGAACCCTAAACCGACTGCCAGAAAGGAGGCAGCAAGCGGACCATGCCGGGGAGTTTCGACAGGCGGTCAACCCGGCTTGACGTATTACGCGCGGCGTAATACTCTTTAACACATGATCCAGTCGTTCAAATGCAAAGACACGCAGGCGCTCTTCGAGGGGGAAAGCCCGCGACGCTTGCGCGCCATCCAGGCGGTTGCCGAGCGTAAGCTGGCACAGTTGGCGGCGGCGCAAACGCTGGAATTCCTGCGATCCCCGCCAGGCAACCGGCTGGAAGCGCTGAAACGTGATCGCGCCGGGCAGCACAGCATCCGCATCAACGATCAATGGCGCGTGTGTTTTGTCTGGACGGACAGCGGCCCCGTCGAGGTCGAGATTGTTGATTTCCACTGAGGAGGCATCATGAGCAAACCTGTTGATCGTCTGCGCCCCGTTCATCCGGGCGAGGTGTTGCGCGAGGACTTTCTGATTCCAATGGCGCTTTCCGTTAATGCGCTGGCGCTGGCGCTGGGTGTTCCTGCGACGCGCATCCATGAGATCGTCAAGGAGCGTCGCGCGGTGACGGCCGATACCGCCTTGCGCCTGGCACAGTATTTCGGCGGCGATGCTGCCTCCTGGCTGGCTTTGCAGGCCACCTACGACCTCAAGACGCTGCCCGCTCGCGCCGAGATCGTGCAGCGGATTCATCATTGCGCTTTGGCGGTGGCGTGAATGGCGCTGGTTCGCTGAAGACGCCGCGAGGCGCAACGGCTTCAGTCTTGCAAAAAAACGATGACGACTCAAAATCGTTACAGAATCAACTACAATCAGATTCCTGAAAAGGGTCACACCCGGCAACGGCTGTGACCCTGTTTTATCCTGAAAGCCCGTGCCAAAATGAGCAGAATTGTCGACGTCCGCATCCCGAAATTTCCCGAGTGCTGGGATTCCTGCGGCAACTGCGGCAGTGGCACAGTGACCGTCGATGATGTGCTGGTGCTACCGGGCGATCTGGTCGAGCGGGAAGACAATCTGATCGTGCTCGAAACCGGCAAGGTGGCGCTTGACATCCCGACGCCGAGTACCGGCCGGGTGGTGGAATTACTCGTGGCCGCCGGCGATATTGTTGCTGAAGATCAAGTCATCCTGAGACTTGAAATTGCCTGACGCCGTTTCTGCACGCCAACGATCTGGGTTAGCATGTTGCTTCCTTAATCCGGTGCACCGCTGCCATGAATGACGCCAGATCGCTCAGCGACAAAGCCAAGCTGATCACCGCGATCTGGTTGCTGCTCAGCGCCGGTTTTCTGGCGACCACGCTGGTCAGCTACTTCGTGTCACGCGACCTGATCCGTGAATCCATTGTTGCCACCGAGTTGCCGCTGACCTCGGATAATGTTTATTCCGAAATTCAAAAAGACCTCGTCCGCCCGATTCTGATCTCATCCATGATGTCGCGCGATACCTTCCTGCGGGACTGGGTGGTTGGCGGCGAGCGTGACCCTGGGCAACTCACCCGCTATCTGAAAGAAGTGATGGCGCATTACGGCGCTTTTACGAGCTTTTTTGTTTCTGATTCAACTAAAACCTACTATCAGGCCGCCGGCGTTCTCAAGACGGTGAAAGCGAATGAAGCGCGTGACGGCTGGTATTTCCGCGTGCGTGCGATGGCTGAGCCTTACGAAATCAACGTCGATCCGGACCTTGCCAACCGCGACAAACTCACGATTTTCATTAACTATCGCGTTTTCGACTATCAGCAACGGTTTATCGGCGCGACCGGTGTTGGCCTGACGGTGGACTCGGTCATCAACATGATCGACAACTATCAGGATCGCTACGAACGCAGCATCTATCTGGTCGATAGCCGTGGCAACATTGTTCTTGCCGGCAAAAAAGGCATCGCTGGCCAGGCCGAAGGCAAGGCGCGCATTCAGGACATCAACGGGCTCAATGAACAGGCGGGTGCGCTACTCAAGGCGGGTGGCGGCACTTTTGAATACATCGATCAGGGGCGCCGGCACTTTCTCAACGTGCGCTACATTCCCGAACTCAAATGGTATTTATTTGTTGTCAAACCGGAAAGCAGCGCCCTCAGCGATATCCAGAAAACGCTCTACATCAATCTGGCGCTTTGTTTCATGATCACCGCCGCCGTGCTGCTGATGGTCTATTTTGCGATCAACCGCTACCAGCGCCGCCTTGAAAAAATGGCCACTACCGACAACCTCACCGGCCTCGCCAACCGCCACGCGCTGGAGCTTTTGCTTGATCAGGGAACGCGCGAGGCCTCACGCCAGCACAATCCCTTGTGCGCGATCATGTTCGATATTGATTTTTTCAAGAAACTCAACGATAGCCGTGGCCATCTCGCGGGCGACCTCGCTTTGCAAGGCGTGGCGGCAACGCTCAAAGAGAGCCTGCGCATCTCCGATATTGCCTGTCGTTGGGGCGGTGAGGAGTTTCTGATCATTCTCAAGAGCACCGATCTGAGCGCAGCCACCCGCCTCGCCAACAGCATCCGCGCCCGGATCGAAGCGCAGCGTTATGACATAAACGGAAGCCCGATTGCCGTCACGGTGAGTGCAGGCGTTGCCGCCTACCGGGCGGACGAGTTGCAGGAAATCTTTATCTCCCGGGTTGACGCCCTGCTCTACCAGGCCAAGCGCGAAGGCCGCAACCGGGTGTGCGGTGAAATCGTTGATCATGACGTGATTCAAGCATACACCTCGTACGCATCCGGCAGG
>CAJBIL010000037.1 GCA_903953145.1 uncultured beta proteobacterium | reverse complement strand
TTGCCAGTGGTCAGCTTGAAGCCCCAATAGACCGACCACAGCGCAAGATAGCCGCCAATGGCGCCGATTACCGCCGATTGCAGGTCAACAAAAGCGCCGGAAAGGTTGAAAAACAGCCCCAGCCAAAGTAGTGGCAGGGTGATGGCGTCGGGTAGCAGTTGGGTATCAACGTCAATGAAAGTCAGTGCAATCAGGCTCCAGATCAGCGCGATGGCGCCTGCCACGGCCCAGCTATAACCAAAATGCAGCGCCGCAAACGCTGTCAGCAGGCCGGTCAGTACTTCGACCACCGGATAGCGTGCAGAAATGGCAGTCTGACACCCTGCGCAGCGCCCGCGCAAAACCAGCCAGCTGATGACCGGAATGTTTTCCAGTGCGCTGATTGCGTGCCCGCAACTCGGGCAGCGCGAACGCGGCGTTGACAGCGACAGCGCTTCAACGACGGGCGCCGGCTCGCCGCGCAGCTCGGCGCATTGACTTTGCCAGTCACGCTCCATCATTTTGGGCAGGCGGTGAATCACCACATTCAGAAAGCTGCCGACAATGAGGCCGAGCAGGCCGCAGCAAAAAGTGAATGCTGTTGGCTCCGTCAGGCTGGCGAGAAATCCCTCAGTCATCAGGCGACGGCGCCGAGCTTGAAGATCGGCAGGTACATGGCAATCACCATGCCGCCAATCAGCGTGCCGAGGACGACCATGATTACCGGCTCCATCAGGCTGGAAATGGCATCCACGGCATCATCGACTTCCGCCTCGAAGAAGTCGGCTACCTTGCTCAGCATGGAGTCGAGCGCGCCCGACTCTTCGCCAATCGCAACCATCTGATTGACCATGTTCGGGAACAGGTTGCTGTTCTGCATGGCCACGGTGAGGCTGACGCCCGTGCTGACTTCGCCCTGAATTTGCCGGGTGGCTACCTTATAAACGTAGTTGCCCGCCGCGCCGCCTACCGAGTCGAGCGATTCAACGAGTGGCACGCCTGCGGCAAACATGGTGGATAAGGTGCGTGTCCAGCGTGCGATAACTGATTTACGGATCAGCGAGCCAAAAATCGGCATGCGCAAAAGCACCCGGTCGAACGCGATTTGCATGACCTCGGAGCGTTTCAGCGAATAGAAGAAGGAATAAATGCCGCCGCCAATCGAGCCAAAAATGGCCCACCACCATTCCACAAAGAAATCCGAGATCGCCATCACAATCAGTGTCGGTGCCGGCAAATCCGCGCCAAAGCTTGTAAATACCTGTTTGAAAGCCGGAATCACAAAAATCATGATGATCGCTGTAATGACGAAGGCGACCACGATAATGGCAACCGGATAAAAGAGCGCCGATTTGATCTTTCCCTTGATGGCGATCATCTTCTCTTTGTAGGTCGCCAGCCGATCAAGCAGTGTTTCCAGAATACCGGCCTGTTCGCCGGCAGCGACCAGGTTGCAGTAAAGCTGGTCGAAATACAGCGGATATTTACGGAAGGCTTGCGACAGCGAGTTGCCGGTTTCGACGTCGGCTTTGATATCGAGCAGCAACTTGCCGACCGCCGGATTGTCGTGCCCCTTGCCGACGATGTCGAAAGTTTGCAGTAGCGGAACGCCCGATTTCATCATCGTCGCCAATTGACGCGTAAACAGCGCGATGTCCTTATCGGTCACCTTGCCGCCACTCTTGAAGCGTTGCTTGGAGAGCTTGGTGACCATCACACCCTGGCGACGCAAGGTGGCCTGTACCACCGCTTCGGTCGGTGCGCGAATTTCGCCGCGAGCAACTTTGCCGTCTTTGCGCTTGCCTTCCCAGACAAAGACATATTCCTTCAGACCTGCGGTCTTTTTCTCGGCTTTAGGGGCGGTCGCCATGGTGTCCTCGCGTTCTCTTCATTATGCGTTAGTCGCCCCGAGGACTTCCTCAAGCGACGTTAATCCCTGTTTGACCTTTAACAAGCCCGAACGGCGCAAATCATTAACGCCTTCTTTCTGAGCCTGGGCGGCGACATCAAGCGCTGTCCCGTTGGCCATCACAATACGTTGAATGGCCTCGGTAATCGGCATGACCTGATAAATACCGACACGACCCTTGTAGCCGCTACCTTTGCAACGGTCACACGCGCCAGGCCCGTAAAGCGTCCATTCGCCTTCCAGGTCCGTTTCCCGGTAGCCGGCATTGAGCAGGGTTTCACGTGGCACATCAATCGGTTTTTTGCAGTTGCACAGACGACGCGTCAGGCGTTGCGCGGTAATCAACAGGATGCTTGAGGCGATGTTGAAGGTTGGAATGCCCATGTTCATCAGCCGGGTGAGTGTCGAGGGCGCGTCATTGGTATGCAGCGTCGACAACACCATGTGCCCTGTCTGGGCAGCCTTGATGGCGATTTCGGCGGTTTCAAGGTCGCGAATTTCGCCGACCATGATGATGTCCGGATCTTGTCGCAGAAAAGCTTTGAGTGCGACCGGAAAGGTCAGTCCGGCCCGGTCATCGACGTTTACCTGATTGATCCCGGGCAAGGGAATTTCGGCCGGATCTTCAGCTGTGGCAATGTTGATTCCGGGTTTGTTCAGGATATTCAGGCAGGTGTAGAGCGACACGGTTTTGCCGGAGCCGGTTGGCCCGGTGACCAGTACCATGCCATACGGGCGCTCGATGGCGTCGAGCAGCGTTGCTTTTTGTTCCGGCTCGTAGCCGAGTGCCTCAATGCCCAGTGTCGCGCTGCTCGGGTCGAGAATCCGCAGTACGATTTTTTCACCGTACATGGTTGGCAATGTGCTGACGCGAAAATCGATGGAGCGGCTTTTTGAGAGCACGAGGCGCATCCGGCCGTCTTGCGGCACGCGCTTCTCGGCGATGTTCAGACGCGAGATGACCTTGATCCGCGAGGCGATTTTTTCTTTGATGACCAAGGGCGGGGAGGCGACTTCACGCAGGATGCCGTCGGTTCTGAAGCGGATGCGATAGTTTTTTTCGTAAGGCTCGAAGTGAATGTCAGAGGCGCCATCGTTGATCGCATCAAGCAGCATTTTCTGGATGAATTTGACGACCGGTGCATCATCAACCTCGACCGTGGAGGCTTCATCAGCGGCTTCCGCGCTATCTTCGTCGGTGAATTCCAGGTTGAGGTCATCGCTGGCAAGGCTTTTCAGTGTTTCTTCGGCGGATTCCGAGAATTTGGTAACGAGCGGGGCGAGCTTTCCTTCTTCAACGATGACCGGATCAACGGCCATCCCGGTCTGGAAGCGGATTTCGTCGAGCGCCCGTAAATTGGTCGGGTCGGCAATCGCAATCGATAGCCGGTTGCCGCGTTTGTGGAGTGGAATAACGCGATGGGTGGCAATCAGCTTGCGGTCGATTGCATTTTTCTGGATATGAACATCGTCGAAAGCAGCGAGATCCAGCAGCGGGTAGCCGAAAGTTTCTGATGCAAAACAGGCTATTTCGAGGGCGGTGGACTTCTTCGAGCTAATCAGTTGTTCGATAAAACTCGTCTTGTTCGCAACTGATTGGGTCAGTAATGCCTCTGCCTCGGCTTCTTTGAGCCTGCCGGCTTGCACGAGGGCGCGGGCAAGGCCGCTGAGGGAGGATTGTTGCGGATTGGCTGCCATGTCTCGCTAAAAGCTTCGGGGCGTTATCAGTGATCTCGGTGATCCCTGTGATTTTTCCCGGCTACGCCGGCTGCATTGGATTGATGATGCATTGCCACGACGCGTTTGTAAAGGCGCCAGGCTGGGCGTTAAGTGCGCCCGAGAATCACTTCAGCCACAAACCGGCTGCCGATATAGGCGAGTACCAGCACCATAAAGCCGGCCAATGTCCAGCGCAAAGCAACACGGCCGCGCCAGCCGTAAGCATGGCGTCCCGCGAGGAGGGCGGCGAAAATACCCCAGGAAGCAAAGGCAAACAGTGTTTTGTGATCCAGCACCATGGCCTTGCCAAAGATTTCTTCGGAAAACAGCAGGCCACTGCCCAGCGCGATGGTCAACGAGGCAAAAGCGACGATGATCATCCGGAACAGCAATGCTTCCATGGTCAGGATTGGTGGCAGGCTGGCCAGGCTTTTGGTTAGCGAGCGCTGGTGCAGCTTGCGCTCGGCAAAGCTCATGAACACGGCGTGCAACGCAGACAGCGTGAACAGACTGTAAGCCAGCATGGCGGCCAGAAAATGCAGTTTGAAACCCCAACTACCGGCGTGGGCGATCATGCGTACCTGGGGGAAAAGTACCGGGAGCAGGGCGCAGGCGGCGGCTAGCGGCAGCACCATGGGCTGCAAACCATCCATTCGGGCACGGAAACTCTCCAGCCAGTAAATGAAGACGGCCAGCCAGAGCATCAGCGCCAACGCGAAACTGAACGAGAAGCGCATGCCGCCCGCACCAAAGAGACCGTCATATAGCCCCGCGCCATGGAGTGCCAGCGCGCCGGCGATTGCGGCGCGCTCCCAAGTTTGCATCGGGAGTGTCGCCAACGGCTTGTTGGTTTCACGCCAGCGCGTGCGCCAGAAATGAAAGCCGAGTGCTGCGTAAAGCAGCGCCGAAACAATGTGGGGTAGAAGGTGCAGTAGAATATCCGCCATTCTTGAAGTTTACACCAAGCTGGAAGCCA
>CAJBIL010000036.1 GCA_903953145.1 uncultured beta proteobacterium | reverse complement strand
GGCCGCATGGCGACAGCCGCTGTTTATCGCCATCTCGGTCTTGAACCCCCCACGAGCAATGGGCAGAACGAACTCTGGCGCAGTCAGTAAAGGCAGTATCTAAAAGTGCCGCTGCCCTGAAAGCCGCGCCAAATGGCGATCTAGCGCATCGACTATTCGGAGAGCCTCATGAATGCTTGATCTACAGCCGATGCTGCTGATAGATCGTTTATCCATGCGCTATTCAGCCCGATAGTGTTTTAATACTCCCCGCTAGACGACCAGTTTGCGCTGTGCGAGATAGGTGTGGAGGATTTCCAGGCGCGAGAGTGGATCCTGCAATTCGAGCAGTTTCTGCTTGGCGAGCGCCTGCACCGGGACGACTTCCGTCAGCCTGTAGCCAACCCAGGTGGCGTCGTCAAAGGCGTGTGGCTCGGGCATTTTTTCCGCGCCGAGGTCACCGGCAATTTTTCGCAGCAGCGGTAGCAAGCCCTGCTGCGCATGGGGAACCGGCTGTGTTTCGGGCTCGTCGAGCAGTTCAACCTGAGCGCGCAACAGGCCGCTTTGATCGACTGCCTGCGAAACAATGCGAAAACGTCGCCGACCGCGCACTTCCAGCATCAGAATGCCCAGTTGCGGCATGTCGCCCTGAACGATGTAGGCCAGCGTGCCAACCGGGTACGGCTCGGCGGCCTCCCCGACATCGTTGCCGCGCGCAATCAGGCAAACGCCGAAGGGCAGATCGTCTTTCATGCAGGCGGCCGACATGTCAAGGTAGCGCTGCTCAAAAACTTTGAGCGACATCACGCCACCGGGAAACAGCACAGTACTGAGCGGGAAGAGCGGAATGTCGAGCCGCTGCGGCACGGCCGACGTGCTTGGCCCGGCGTTCAATGCCGCGCCTTTTCCGAGAAACTTCAGCCAGCCCAAGAGGATTCCCCGGCGGCGCCCCAGCGCTGCATCAGGGCATGCCCTACGCCCAACTGGTCGAGGATACGGGCGACGACAAAATCGATCAGGTCTTCGACGCGCTGCGGGTGGTGGTAAAAACCGGGATTGGGCGGCAGGATCACTGCGCCGGCACGTACCAGGCGCAGCATGTTTTCCAGATGGATCGCTGAAAAAGGGGTTTCACGCGGCACCAGCACGAGTTTTCGGCCTTCCTTGAGCACCACGTCGGCGGCGCGCTCGATCAGGTTGCTGGCCAGCCCCTGTGCAATCGATGCCAGCGTGCCCATGGTGCACGGGCAGACGACCATCGCATCCGGTGGATTCGAGCCGCTGGCGACCGGGGCGAACCATTCTTCACGGCCATAAACGTCAAGCCGGCCGGGTAGCGCAGTGTAGCGTTCGCGAAAATAGGTTTGCGCCTCTTTCGCACTGCCTGGCAACGTCAGCCCCATTTCCTGCTTGGCGACGACCTGCGCGACCTGAGAATAAAGCAGCTGTACATGGCAGCCGGCTTCGAGCAGGCACTCAAGCAGACGAATGCCATAAGGCATGCCGGAGGCGCCGGTGAGCGCGAGGCAGATGGTTTTAGCGGCAGTATTTGACTCGGGCTTAGACACGGAATACCTCGGTTTCGGGCGCCGGTGCGCTGGTTGCCATTTCACTCAGCAGGCGTGCTGCGATCAGGCCGTTGATCATACCGAAGCCGAGCGCAGCTGCGGAAAAAAGCGGTACCAGATAAAACAGGCCATTATGCGGAATCAGCCACACGCGGGCGAGCAACAACTGCCCGCCGATATGCGCGAAGGCCGCGAGAATGCTCCAGCTGACCGGCCCAAACCAGCGCCGTGGCAGGCGGATGGCGAAAGCCAGCACGGCCAGGCTGAGCAACGCCCCGCTCAGGCTCATGAAAAATCCCGGCGAGAGAAACTGCCCGAGCAGCAGGCCGCCGGCAATCACCCGCAAGCCGCTCACCCACGCCGCCGTGCGCCAGCCGTAACGCGCCAGCACAATCAGCGTCACGATGTTGGCCAGCCCCGGTTTGACGCCGGGCAGGGGCAGGGGGATCGCCGCATCAATCAGCGCGAGGCCAATCGCTGCGGCCGTGAGCTGCGCGATGCGGTGGTCTTCGGGCGTCGTTGTCAGCTTAATAACTGAGTGAGTCATAAGCCTCCTTGCTGCCCTGAATCTGCACGCTGACCTGATTGGGGGCACAGATGGCGATTTCTCCGGGACGCGCCAGCCAGCCCTGACGGACGCAATACTGACGCGGCCCGGGGTCGGTCACCACGCGTACCCGGCGTCGCTCAACGGTAATCGTGGTAACGCCGAGCGGTCCAGGCACTTCAATTGACCGGTTACGCCCCAGATCCAGTTCGGCGAATACTTCGCCGCCGCGCTTGATCACCGCTTTCTCGGCCACGCCAGCCTGCCAGGCGAGCGGGAAAGAAGCCGCGCAGAAAACCAGCCCGAGTAGCGCAACCAGCCAGTCGCCTGGTTTCAGGAAACCCAGCCAGTGCATTAGCCGGGCAGTTCGTGCGGCAGCGGGGGCAGCACCAGCAACTCGCGATGGCGAACCAGAACGCGCGCCTGCTCGCGGAACAGACGGCCAAACCATTCGGCAAAATACACCGAGCGATGCTGGCCGCCGGTACAGCCGATGGCCACCGTCAGGTAATTGCGATTATCGCGGATGTAAGAAGGTAGCCAGGTGGCGACAAATCCGCCAATGTCGTCGCGCATGCGCAGGACTTCAGGCTCGGCTTCGAGAAAGGCCACTACCTGCGGGTCACGACCGGTTTGCGGGCGCAGCGCGAGGTCATAGTGCGGGTTGGGCAGGCAACGCACGTCGAAAACGAGATCGGCATCAAGCGGAATGCCATGCTTGAAGCCGAAGGATTCAAAAAGCAGGGTCAGCCCCTGGCCGGGCTCGGTGGCGATGAACTGGCGCACCCATTCGCGCAGCGCGTTGGGCTTCACATCGCTGGTGTCGATATGGTGACCGAGCTCAACCAGGCCTTCGAGGCGCACGCGCTCTTCGGCAATCGCTTCGGTCAGTGTGCGTTGTTCGCTGGCCAGCGGATGCCGGCGGCGTGTTTCGGAATAGCGCTTGAGCAGCGTTTCGTTTTTAGCGTCGAGAAAGAGGAATTGCAGTTCAAGATCGTTGGCGCGCAAAGCGTCTAGCTGTTGCGGCAACATCGCGAGGTTTTCCCCCGCTCGAATATCGACCGCGACAGCTACCTTGTCGTAGCCTTGCTGGTCGAGTTGCCCGACAAGTTGCTGCAACAATTGCGAGGGCAGGTTGTCAATGCAGTAATAGCCGGCGTCTTCAAGCACATTAAGGGCGATTGACTTGCCGGAGCCGGAGAGGCCGCTGATGAGGATAAGTTGCATGGCTTGCAGCATAGCGGATGGCAGCAGTGTTTTACAATTCCAACAACGCCACGATCAAGCAACAGTGGCGTAAAGTGGCAAATTGACTGATAAATTGGGTATCCGGAAAAACCATGAATCTCCTCAATATCGATTTTCTTCCCGATCTCGTTGCGATTCGCCGCGATATTCACGCGCATCCCGAGTTGGCTTTCAACGAAACACGCACCGCCGACATTGTCGCCCGTGAATTGGCTGCCTACGGGCTGGAAGTGCATCGTGGGCTGGCGGAAACCGGCGTCGTCGGCATCCTGCGCAAAGGCCACGGCAAAGCCTCAATCGGCCTGCGCGCCGACATGGATGCGCTGCCGCTGATGGAAAAAAACCAATTTCCGCATCGCTCCCGGCACGAAGGGCAGATGCACGCCTGCGGTCACGACGGCCACACCACGGCGCTGCTCGGCGCCGCACGCTATATGGCAGAGCACAAGGACAGCCTCGATTTTGACGGCACCGTTTATTTCATCTTCCAGCCCGCTGAAGAGTCGGAAGGTGGTGCCGCAGTGATGATCGAGGATGGCCTGTTCGAGAAATTTCCGATGGACGCAGTCTTCGGCTTGCACAACTGGCCGGGCATTCCGGTTGGCGAAATCGCCATCGTGCCGGGGCCGGTGATGGCGGGCACCTGTGCCTTCGAGATCGCCGTGCGTGGTCACGGCTGCCATGCCGCGATGCCACATCAGGGCGTTGATACGCTGGTCGCCGCCAGCCAGTTGGTGCTTGCCCTGCAAACCGTGGTGGCGCGCAACCTGCATCCTTGCGAATCGGCAGTGGTCAGCGTGACGCAGATTCATGGCGGCGAAGCGTGGAACATCATCCCCGATGATGCCGTGTTGCGCGGCACCATCCGCACCTTCAAGCCGGAAGTGCAGGCGCTGATCGAACGGGCTGTCGAACGCCTGTGCAGCGGCATTGCCAGCGCTTTTGGTGCGCAAATCACGGTGAATTTTGATCACCGTTATCCGCCGACCGTGAATAGCGTTACCGAAACTGAACTCTGCCGTCAGGTGGCCGGCGAACTATTCGGTGACAGCAAGGTGCGCAAGGATGAGCTCCCCTCCATGGGCGCCGAAGATTTTGCCTATATGCTGCGTGAGAAGCCCGGCTGCTATGTGTGGCTGGGCAACGGGCCGGGTAGCGGTGGCTGCACCCTGCACAACCCGCATTACGATTTCAATGATGAGATTTTGCCGCTCGGCGTGAGCTACTGGGTCAAGCTGGCGGAAACGGCGCTGCCTGCCGCCTGAAAAGCGACAGGTTTGGCCGTTTTCAGGCGGTTTGCTTGATCAGCAAACCCTTCATCTGGTCGATCGACTTGGCGATCTCAAGCATTTCCTGTGAAGGAATCTGACGCAGCGTTTCGCCTGTTTTCTGGTCAACGATCTTGACGATAGAAACGCCGGAATCCTTGTCGATAGAGAAACGCAGTTCATTCGATCCTTTGCTCTTGATCGCCGTGTTTGCCTGATCCACAGCCTTCTGCAATTCATTTTGCGTGGGCGCTTTTCGGGCCTGCTCTAATAGCCTGGCGTCGGCTTTTTTCGCGTTTTCTGTGGTCTGAAAGTCCGGTGCAGCAGATTTGGCGGGTGCCTGACGAAGTGGCGCTTGCTGCGTCGTCGTGCCGGGAATCTGGATGCCTGGTGTTGTCACAGGCTTTAATAATGTGGTGTCCATGATCGATACCCTCAATCAGGCCAGCGCATTAACGGCGCCCCCGAGCGAACTTGCCGAACCGCCGCTGATCTGCAAATTCTTGGCAAAATTTTGCAGGAAGGATTGCAGTGTTACTTGCGAGGCCTGTGCTGATTGTGATGCTTCAGCTGAGGCATTCCCGCCACCGTTTTTCTGAAGCACTTGGACGAGGTCTTTGAATGCTGCATTAAGGCTGCCCGTGTTGGTCGGCGCTTCGCTGCCCGTGCTGTTTCCGCTGGCGCTGCTTTGGTTGCTTACCGTTTGCAGCAGATCCTGTACTTTACTCGCCAGGTCATTGCCGTAGCCTTGCGCGCCGGTTGGTGGTGGCGGTCTGACGCCGCCGGTACGCTCGGTTTCGCCAGCAGCGCTACGCGGATTCTGTTGCTCAGTACCGGCATCCTGTGGGCGTAATGACTGGAGCAGCGAGTAGGTGAAGGCCTGTAGCGCCTGCCCAATATCGTTCGCTGCTTGCGTGCTGTCTTGCGTATTCGTGCCGGATGCTGCCGATGAAGCATCCGGCCCTTGGTCTGTGCCGGCGCTGGCGGCTGAACCGCGTGTCGGTGGCGTTGGCAAGGTGATCCCCAGCGCAGCGAACGATTGCGCAACCGCATCGGCAACCTTGCCGCCAATACGGGGCGGGCGTGCGCCTTCCGTACCCTGACCCTGGCGTTCGTCACGATCACCCCTTGCCGGGCGCGTGGATACCGAGTCAATCGACGAAGTCGTCCCGCTACTTGAGGCCTGAACACGGCTGTAGTTTAAAGATGAACTGGCGGCTTCAACATTCATGATGATCTCCTTCATCAGCTTTGCGGGCGCATGCGCCCCGGTCGTGACTCTCTTACGGCAACTTGAGGGCGGACTTGAGTGTTTTTTCAAATATTTTTGTCGCCGTTACCGCAGATGCCGCAAAGGCCTATGAAATATGTGAGTTATTTATCGACACCTGAGCCAAATTGATACGTTCCGGGCTGTACTCAGTACGCCAAAAACACAATTATTTTGTCGAAATATCAGCGGTTTACCTGCTTCTGGATGCCTTGGCACAGGGCTTGCGCTTTACCTCGCAGTCCCAATGGACTTTTCATCGCCAATCCTCAGGAGATACAAATGCTCTACGCAATGCCCGGCACCGCAGGTGCCAAGGTTCAGTTCAAGGCCAAATACGACAATTTTATTGGTGGCCAATGGGTTGCCCCGGTGAGTGGCGAATACTTTGACGTGATCACCCCGGTTTCCGGCAAAGTCTTCACCAAAGCCGCCCGCTCCGGCGCTGCCGACATCGAGCTCGCCCTCGACGCCGCCCACGCAGCGGCCGACAGCTGGGGCAAGACTGCCCCCGCCGAACGCGCCAACATCCTCCTCAAGATAGCCGACCGACTCGAACAAAACCTCGAAATACTCGCCTACGCCGAAACCGTCGACAACGGCAAAGCCATCCGCGAAACACTCAACGCCGACATCCCCCTCACCATCGACCACTTCCGCTACTTCGCCGGCTGCATGCGCGCCCAAGAAGGCGGCATGAGCGACATTGACGAAAACACCGTCGCCTACCACTTCCACGAACCGCTCGGCGTCGTCGGCCAGATCATCCCCTGGAACTTCCCCATCCTGATGGCCGCCTGGAAACTCGCGCCAGCCATTGTCGCCGGCAACTGCGTCGTCCTCAAGCCTGCCGAATCCACCCCCATCAGCATCCTCATCCTCGCCGAACTGATCGCCGACCTCCTCCCGCCAGGCGTCCTCAACATCGTCAACGGCTACGGCCGCGAAGCCGGCATGCCGCTCGCCACCAGCACCCGCATCGCCAAAATCGCCTTCACCGGCTCCACCACCACCGGCCGCGTCATCGCCCAGGCCGCCGCCAACAACCTCATCCCCGCCACCCTCGAACTCGGCGGCAAATCCCCCAACATCTTCTTCGCCGACGTTGCCGATGCCGACGACGACTTCTTCGACAAAGCCATCGAAGGCCTCGTCCTCTTCGCCTTCAACTCCGGCGAAGTCTGCACCTGCCCCTCCCGCGCACTGATCCACGAATCCATCTACGAAAAATTCATGGCCCGAGTCCTCGCCCGTGTTGCCGCCATCAAAATGGGCAGCCCGCTCGACACCGACACCATGATGGGTGCCCAGTGCTCCAAGGAACAGCTCACCAAAATCATGACCTACCTTGATCTGGGCAAACAAGAAGCCGAACTCCTGATTGGCGGCGCACAGGCCAAGCTCGATGGCGAACTCGCCGACGGCTACTACATCCAGCCGACCCTGTTCAAAGGCCACAACAAAATGCGCATCTTCCAGGAAGAGATTTTTGGACCGGTGCTCGCCGTGACCACCTTCAAGACCGAAGCCGAAGCCCTGCAAATTGCCAACGACACCCTCTACGGACTTGGTGCCGGCGTCTGGTCACGCGATGGCAACACCGCCTATCGCATGGGCCGGGGCATCAAGGCCGGCCGCGTCTGGACCAACTGCTATCACGCCTACCCGGCGCACGCCACCTTCGGCGGCTACAAGGAGTCCGG
>CAJBIL010000035.1 GCA_903953145.1 uncultured beta proteobacterium | reverse complement strand
TGCAAATGCTGAGCCAGGGGGGCGAGAAGCGGTAGCATATCGCCGTCATTGGTTCTACTCTGTCCCACCATGTTATCCATCCTAATTGCCCTCATTGTCCTGGCTGTCGCCGTCGGCGCCATTTACCTAACCCTCAAGAACATGGGTGAGGATGGCATCGAAGTCGCCGCCCCCGGCAGTTGCAAGAGTGGTCGGTGTGGGGTGCGATGCGCACCCGAGACCAATGAGCGTGATGAAGTTGCCGGGGAAACGTCTGATGAGGCTGAAGCGGGCAGGCAGAAAGTTGCTTGAACGACTTAGGCGTTACCGATTAGATCCATGCCGCCATGAACACGATGGTTCGGAGCAGGCCCATTTCCTAGATAGATCAGTTGCAAGTGAAAATGCCTGGATGAAAGGTTATGTTTTAGTCTGAATATACAAACGACATTTCCGAAATGGTCGTGTAACTATATGATTTTATTAGAGCGCAAATAGTGAGTTATTGCCTATCTTGGCTGGCTATATAATTAGCGTAACATATTGAAATATATGATTAAAAAGAGAATTTTGTTCGTGTGCATGGGCAATATTTGTCGATCGCCTACTGCTGAAGGGGTGGTCAGAGTTCTGGCTGAGCGCGCGGGATTGGCTGCCGAGTTTGAATTTGATTCGGCGGGTACTCACGGTTATCACATTGGCGAGTTGCCTGATGCTCGCACGCGCAAGGTGGCGGCACAGCGCGGTTATGATTTGTCATCGCTCCGGGGGCGCCAGGTCAATCACTACGACTTTGTACGTTTCGATCACATCTT
This sequence comes from uncultured beta proteobacterium, assembly GCA_903953145.1. GTDB lineage: Bacteria > Pseudomonadota > Gammaproteobacteria > Burkholderiales > Rhodocyclaceae > CAJBIL01. Next base: position 751 of record CAJBIL010000035.1, on the reverse strand, counting down.
GGCCATGGATCGTGGGAATTTGGAGTTGCTGCAGCGTGCTTGTCCGGACGAACATCAAGGCAAGCTTGGATTGTTTCTTGAATTTGGTACCGGGCTTGCCGAGGACGAAGTTCCTGATCCCTACTATGGTGGCGAGGAGGGTTTCGAGCACGTGCTAGATTTGGTCGAGGCTGCCGCCAATGGTTTGCTTGATCAATTGAGCAGAAGGTAGACGAGGTGCCACGAAAAAAAAGCGCTGCATGAACTGCAGCGCTTTTTTATTCCCCGGTTCTCGATTACTTGTTTTGGGTTTCCACCATCTGCATTGGTTCGTCGCTGATGATGGCAGCTGGCTTTGGTTTGCGGCCCAGTTGCTGTGGTGCGCTGCTTGCAGGCGGTGCTGCTGCCAGTGTTGCGCTCGATGTTTCCACCATTTGGAGCCCCGCCTGTTGCAAGTTGGCGGATAGGTCGACTGGTGGAGGTGGCGGCGGAACAGGGACAACTATCGGTTCAACAGGTTCGATGGTCACAGCCGGTGCGACGATTACGATCGGGGCGATAGGCAACTCTGCAGCGATTACAGCCGCCGGAAAAATTTTCTCCTCGACAGCTTCCGTCTGCGGGAGCGGCATCGGCAGAGGCATGGGGGATGCTACGGCGGGTTCGGGTTCGAAAAAAGTCGGTGCTGGCGGGACGGCAACTTCTTGTGCCTGCGCGACAGTCGTCAGAGTTTCGTTCCCTGTGGTTTCGACTACGCCTGATTCCTCATTGC
>CAJBIL010000034.1 GCA_903953145.1 uncultured beta proteobacterium | reverse complement strand
GGCAGCAAAACAGAAGCAACGGGGAAGTTTTCGTAGTGGTCGACGGACATGGCGGGGTGCGGATAAAAGCGTGTTAAAGCATTTGGGCGGCTGACAGTATAGGGTTATCTCGGGTAAAATGACTGATTACACATTGGTTACACGCGAGAGTGGCGGAATTGGTAGACGCACTAGATTTAGGTTCTAGCGCCGCAAGGCGTGCAGGTTCGATTCCTGTCTCTCGCACCACAAACTAAAAGAATGACAATAATTTAAACCGATTTTCAGGCCGTATTTTTCAGGCCGCGATTTTCATACCACGATTTACTTGCCATCTTCACAGGACTTCAAGGATTTTCAATGGAAACTAACGCCGCAAGCACCGATGTACAAGTCGCCAACGCACTCGAGCGTCGCCTGGATCTACGGGTGCCGATTGCCGATCTCGACAAGGATGTTGAGCAGCGCCTGAAGCGCATCGGCAAGAGCGTCAAGATGCCCGGTTTCCGCCCGGGCAAGGTGCCGGCCAATATCGTCAAGCAGCAGCATGGTGATCAGGCTCGTCACGAAGCGCTGAGTGATGCACTTGATCGCGCCTTCGGCGAAGCTGTCCGGACCCAGCAGTTTCGCATCGCCGGTTACCCGAACATCGAGCCGAAAACCAGCGAAAGCACGACGCATCTTGAGTTTGCGGCCGTTTTCGAGGTCTATCCTGAAGTTAAGCTGGGTGATCTGACGACCGTTGAAATTGAGCGTCCGGTGCTTGAAGTCGGTGCCACAGAAGTGGATAACACCATCGAAATTCTGCGCAAGCAGCGTGTTAAATACGAAGCTGTTGAACGTGCTGCTGCCAAGGCTGACCGCGTGATCATCGATTTCCTTGGAAAGAAGGGCGATGAGCCTTTCCAGGGCGGTCAGGCCAATGATTATCCTTTCGTTCTCGGTGAAGGCGCCATGCTGGCTGACTTCGAAAATGCCGTGATCGGCCTGAAGGCGGGTGAAGCCAAGTCTTTTGAAATGACTTTCCCTGAAGATTATTTCTCCAAGGACCTAGCGGCTCAGACCGTGACTTTTGATATCAACATCAAAGGCGTTTTTGAGCCTGTGTTGCCGGAGGTTGATGCCGAATTTGCAAAGACACTGGGTGTTGCTGATGGCGATAGTGCAAAGATGCGTCTTGAGATCGAAACAAACCTCAAGCGTGAAGTGAAGAAGCGCTTGCAGGCCAAGATCAAGGATCAGGTGATGGATGGTTTACTGAAAGCCAATCCGATTGATGTGCCGAACGCACTGGTTGAGATGGAGATTCAGCGCTTGATCCAGATGGCGCGTCAGGATATGGAGCAGCGCGGCATGAAGGTTAACGATTTTCCGATGCAGCCGGAGTGGTTTTCCGACCAGGCTAAGCGTCGTGTCAGCCTTGGTCTGATCCTTGGTGAGTTGGTCAAGGTTAATGAGCTGCACGCCAAATCGGATCAGGTCAAAGCGATCGTCGAAGAGTCTGCCGAGAGCTATGAGCATCCGGAAGAAGTTGTGCGTTGGTATTATGCCCAGCCGCAACGTCTTGCTGAAATTGAAGGCGTGGCAATCGAGGATAACGTGGTGTCCTGGGCGCTGGCCAATGCCAAAGTTGTCGATAAGGCGATCGCTTTCGACGAATTGATGGGTCAGAAGTCCTGAACAAGCAAAATCATTATCCGGACACAAAGGAGTTGAAATGAACTTTGATCGTATCGAATCCGAAAGCAGCTGGAATCCGCAGTCCCTTGGTATGGTTCCCATGGTGATCGAGCAGAGTGGGCGCGGAGAGCGGGCGTACGACATTTATTCCCGCCTGCTCAAGGAGCGCGTCATTTTCCTGGTGGGTCCGGTCAATGACGTGACGGCAAATCTGGTCGTCGCTCAACTCCTCTTTCTTGAGGCGGAGAATCCTGACAAGGATATTTATTTCTACATCAACTCACCTGGCGGCTCGGTGACTGCGGGGATGTCGATTTACGACACCATGCAGTTCATCAAGCCCGATGTGGCAACGCTATGCATGGGCCAGGCCTGTTCGATGGGCGCTTTCCTGCTGGCAGCTGGTGCCAAGGGCAAGCGTTCAGCGCTGCCGAATTCGCGCGTCATGATTCACCAGCCGATGGGTGGTTTCCAGGGTCAGGCTTCGGATATCGCGATCCATGCCAAGGAAATTCTTTCCTTGCGTGACAAGCTCAACCAGATCATGGCGCATCACACGGGGCAGCCGATTGAACGTATCGAACGTGATACGGACCGCGACAATTTTCTTTCGGCGCAGGAAGCGGCAGAATATGGTTTGATCGACAAGGTGCTGGTTAATCGCGAGGCAGTTTGATTGTCAGTCGCCCAATAGAATGAGGTAGGCAGAGATGGCGGAAAAAAAAGGCGGCAGTGAAAAATTGCTCTACTGCTCGTTCTGCGGCAAGAGCCAGCACGAAGTTAAAAAACTGATTGCCGGACCGTCGGTTTTTATCTGCGACGAGTGTATTGAACTCTGCAATGACATCGTGCGTGACGAAATCGCCGGTGATCAGGGTGTTAAAGGTGTCAAGAGTGATTTGCCGACGCCGAAGGAGATCAGTTCGATCCTTGATCAGTATGTGATCGGGCAGGAACCAGCCAAGCGTATTTTGTCGGTGGCGGTATACAACCACTACAAGCGCCTACGTCACCGCAGCAAGGGTAGCGAAGAGGTTGAGCTTGCCAAGAGCAATATCCTGCTGATCGGCCCGACCGGTTCCGGTAAGACACTGCTTGCGCAAACGCTCGCCCGTTTGCTCAATGTGCCTTTCGTGATGGCCGATGCGACAACACTGACCGAAGCGGGCTATGTCGGTGAAGATGTTGAAAACATCATCCAGAAATTACTGCAAAAGTGCGACTACGACGTTGATAAGGCACAGCAAGGCATCGTCTATATTGACGAAATCGACAAGATTTCTCGCAAGTCCGATAATCCATCGATCACCCGCGATGTTTCGGGCGAGGGCGTACAGCAGGCGCTACTCAAACTGATCGAAGGCACGATCGCTTCGGTGCCGCCACAAGGCGGACGCAAACATCCGAATCAGGATTTTGTTCAGATCGATACCACCAACATTCTCTTCGTTTGCGGTGGGGCCTTTGATGGCCTCGAAAAAGTAATCCGCTATCGTTCAGAGCGCGGCGGTATTGGCTTCGGCGCCGAGGTGAAAAGCAAGGATAACAAGAAGGCAATCGGCGAAGTATTGCGCAGTGTCGAGCCTGAGGATTTGATCAAGTTTGGCCTGATTCCCGAGTTGATTGGTCGTTTGCCGGTAGTTGCAACGCTGGAAGAATTGTCGGCAGCCGCGCTGGTACAAATTCTGATCGAGCCAAAGAACGCACTGGTCAAGCAATACCAGAAATTATTCTCGATGGAAGGCGTCGAGCTGGAGATTCGTCCGGCTGCAATGACTGCGATTGCCAAAAGAGCGCTTGAGCGGAAAACCGGCGCACGCGGCCTGCGTTCAATCCTGGAATCCGTATTGCTAGATACCATGTACGAACTTCCCGGCATGGAAAATGTCTCAAAAGTAGTAATCGATGAAAACATGATCAGCGGCGACGCCCAGCCGATTCTGATCTACGCAGATCAGCCAAAGGTCTCTGGCGCCAACTGAACGCGCTGCTGCTATCTGGCAGCTTGAAATACTTGTCCAAGCCCTCACTTAGGGGCTTGGACGTTTACTTATAGGGCACCCGATGTCTGTCAATTCAAATCTGTCTGCTGCCGAATCGGTCGAACTGCCGCTATTGCCATTGCGCGATGTCGTAGTTTTTCCGCATATGGTGATTCCACTTTTTGTTGGCCGCCCCAAGTCGATCAAGGCGCTCGAAGTGGCGATGGAAGCTGGAAAAAGCATCCTCCTCGTTGCTCAGAAATCGGCGGCCAAAGATGATCCGGAAGCGGAGGATCTCTATGGTATTGGCTGTATCGCTAACATTTTGCAGATGTTGAAACTGCCCGACGGTACCGTGAAGGTGTTGGTTGAAGGTACGCAGCGTGCACATGTTGAGTCGATTCAGACACAGGAAACGATGTTTGTTGCGCAGGCACGTCCTGTTGCGGCTGAAGAAGGTGTCGATCACGAAGTTGAAGCACTGCGCCGTGCCGTGATCGCGCAATTCGATCAATACGTCAAACTAAACAAGAAAATCCCCCCAGAAATCCTCACTTCGATTGCCGGTATTGAAGAGGCTGGTCGTCTGGCTGATACGATTGCCGCCCACCTTCCGCTCAAGCTTGAGCAGAAGCAGGAGATCCTCGAAATGTTCGAGATCCGCGCGCGTATCGAACGCCTCTTATCGCAACTCGAAACTGAAATTGACATCCTTCAGGTTGAAAAGCGCATTCGTGGTCGCGTCAAACGCCAGATGGAGAAGAGTCAGCGAGAGTATTACCTGAACGAGCAAGTTAAGGCGATTCAAAAGGAGCTTGGCGAAGGCGAAGACGGTGCCGACATTGATGATCTTGAGAAAAAGATCAAGGATGCCGGGATGAGCAAGGAAGGTATTGCCAAGGCGCAGTCTGAGCTCAAGAAGCTTAAACTTATGTCACCAATGTCGGCTGAGGCCGCCGACGTGCGTAACTTCATTGAGACGCTGATCGGTTTGCCGTGGCGCAAAAAGACCCGGATCAGCAAAGATCTGGCTGAGGCTGGAAAGATTCTCGATAAAGATCACTGGGGGCTGGAGAAGGTCAAGGAACGCATCCTTGAGTATCTTGCCGTGCAACAGCGTGTGGATCGTTTGAAAGCGCCGATTCTTTGTCTGGTCGGGCCTCCCGGCGTCGGCAAGACCTCGCTCGGGCAATCAATTGCGCATGCAACCGGCCGTAAATTTGTGCGTATGAGCCTTGGCGGTGTACGTGACGAAGCCGAGATTCGCGGGCACCGTCGCACCTATATCGGTTCGATGCCCGGCAAGATTTTGCAGAACATGGCCAAGGTTGCCGTCAAGAACCCGCTCTTCCTGCTCGATGAAGTCGACAAAATGGGGCAGGATTTCCGTGGCGACCCGAGTTCGGCATTGCTTGAAGTGCTTGATCCTGAACAGAACTCAACCTTCGTTGATCACTACGTTGAAGTCGAATACGACCTCTCGGAAGTGATGTTCGTGGCAACCGCCAATACGCTGAATATTCCGGCGCCGTTGCTTGATCGAATGGAAGTGATCCGTCTTTCCGGTTACACCGAAGATGAAAAAGTAAACATCGCCCAGCGCTACTTGTTACCGAAGCAATTGAAAGCCAACGGTCTGAAAAAGACTGAACTGACTGTAGCCGAAGGCGCATTGCGTGACATTGTTCGTTATTACACTCGCGAGGCTGGTGTACGGGCGCTTGAGCGTGATATTTCGAAGATTTGCCGTAAGGTGGTGAAAACGCTACTGCTCAAGAAGAGTCAAACGAAACTTGCGGTCACGGCACGCAATCTCGATAAGTTTCTCGGTGTGCGTCGCTACAGCTTCGGCATGGCCGAGCGCGAGAATCAAGTCGGGCAGGTTACCGGTCTGGCGTGGACTGAAGTTGGCGGTGAGTTATTGACTATCGAGTCTGTCGTATTGCCGGGCAAGGGCAAGACGATTACCACCGGCAAGCTCGGCGAGGTGATGCAGGAGTCGATCCAGGCTGCACTTTCGGTTGTGCGCAAGCGCGCAGAATCTCTTGGTATTGCCGACGATTTTTACCAGAAGAGCGATATTCATATTCACCTTCCGGAAGGCGCGATTCCAAAAGACGGGCCGTCGGCTGGCGCAGGTATCTGTACGGCATTAGTCTCTGTTTTAACTGGCATCCCCGTATGTTGCGACGTGGCAATGACCGGTGAGATAACTTTGCGCGGCGAAATATTGCCGATCGGAGGTCTGAAGGAGAAGTTGCTGGCCGCTGTGCGCGGTGGATTGAGTCGTGTGCTGATTCCTGCTGAAAATGTCAGAGATCTTGCGGAGATTCCCGACAACATCAAGAATAAGCTTGAGATTATTCCTGTGAAATGGATTGATCAGGTACTTGAGTACGCACTGGAGCGAAAACCCGTGGCATTGTCAGTAACAATAGAGGCACCTCCTGTAGTTGCTGTTGGTGAGAGCGCTTCTGTTCAAGCCATTATTACTCATTGATTATGGGGCGTTTGAGTCACTGAAGCTCAAACCCTCCATAATAGCCTTGACACAAGGTTTTTAGCCTTGTTATAAAAGCTACACAGGGTTTCTTGTTTTTCCATCGTCAATCGAAGGGGGTGTCCGTGAATAAATCTGAACTGATTGAGCAAATCGCTAAATCTGCTGAAATTTCCAAGGCGGCTGCGGGGCGCGCACTTGACGCAACGATTGCTGCTGTAAAAACCTCCCTTAAAAAGGGTGGAATGGTTACTTTGGTGGGATTCGGTACTTTCTATGTTGGTAAGCGTGCTGCTCGTAGTGGCCGTAATCCGCGTACCGGCGCGGCAATTAAGATCAAAGCAGCCAAGGTACCTAAGTTCCGTGCTGGCAAAGGACTCAAGGATGCGGTAAACTAACGCTCTACGTTTCAGCCATTCGATCAGGGTGCTTAGCTCAGTTGGTAGAGCGCTAGCCTTACAAGCTGGATGTCGGCGGTTCGAGCCCGTCAGCACCCACCAAATCTTAATAAATGGCTTTGTCGTAAATAGCGGTGGCAATTTGATTTTTGTGTTGTGAGTAAGTAGCCTTGCCAAGCATGGCGAAATGGCTTGATCGCCGCTCATTCCGCAAGCACCGAAAGGCGAACGAAAGTTCGCCTTTTTTATTTAGAGCTTTCATCTTTTTCTTACGATTAACGGGCAATCACCATGTTTGACGCCGTTCGCAACAACAAAAAGATCGTTCAGATCTTTCTTGCACTGATAACTTTGCCGTTTGCTTTCTTTGGTGTGGATTCCTACGTCAGAAACGCAGGTGCCGGCGGGGACTTCGCCAGTGTTGGTGATTCCAAGATCACCGCCCAACAGTATCAGCAGGCCTGGCGTGACCAGCAGGATCGGATGCGGCAGTCGCTTGGCGCTAGTTTCAAGCCGGAAAGCATGAATACGCCAGAGGCAAGGCTGGCTGTTCTCAACTCGCTTGTTGATCAACGATTGTTGTTGCAGGAAGCTGCGAAAGGACGGCTGGGTGCCGGAGACGATCTGTTGCGTGAAATCATCAGCAAAATATCATCCTTGCAGGAAAATGGCCAGTTCTCAATGGCACGCTACGAGTCGGCGCTACGAGCACAAGGTACCTCACAGCAGCAGTTTGAGGCGCAATTGCGGCAGGACCTGATCTTGCAGCAGTTGGTTGCAGCGGTTGGTGATACAGGAATTGTGTCCAATACGTCAGCTGAAACGATGCTGCGTATTCAGTCAGAGGAGCGTCAGGTCGCTGAGTCGCGCATTTCCCCTGAGCAGTTTGCTGAGCAGGTCAAGATTGATCCAACCGCTGTGCAAAAATATTACGATGAAAATCAAAAGCAGTTTGAAACGACTGAACAAGCCAAAGCCGAATATGTCGTTCTATCGCTTGATGCGCTGCTGGCTCAGATTTCAGTCAGCGAGTCTGAAGTAAAAGCATGGTACGAGGGGCATAAGGATCGCTACCAGCAGGCTGAAGAGCGTCGTGCCAGCCACATTCTGGTGATGGCTAATGCCGATGCGCCGGCTACTGACAAAATAAAAGCCAAGACCAAGGCGGAAGAAATTCTCAAGGATGTCCTGAAATCCCCCGCAAAATTTGCCGAACTGGCAAAACAAAACTCCGAAGATCCGGGGTCTGCTGCTAAAGGCGGCGATCTGGGGTTTTTTGGTCGAGGCATGATGGTCAAAGCTTTTGAAGAGACTGTTTTTAAGCAGAAAGAAGATGAAATTTCCGGTCTGGTGCAGTCAGAGTTTGGCTTTCACATTATCAAACTCACTGGCATCAAAGCAGGTAAGCTGCGTTCGATACAGGAGGTCCGGCCGGAGATCGAGGGTGAATTGAAGCGCCAGGCGGCTACCCGTAAATTCGCGGAAGCCGCAGAAGTGTTCAAGAATATGGTGTATGAGCAGTCTGATACGCTTCAGCCGACGGTAGAAAAGTTTGGCCTGAAAATTCAGCAGTCCAATTGGTTGCCGCGCAAGCCCAGTCCTCAAGTTGCGACTGCACTTGGTATGCTTGGCGACGAAAAAGTACTCACGTCGCTGTTCTCCGAAGACTCGCTGAAAAACAAGCGGAATACCGAAGCCATTGAAGTCGCACCTAATTCGCTGCTTGCTGCGCGTGTCGTTGAATACAAACCAGCGGCCGTGAAGCCTTTTGAAAGCGTTAAAGCGGAGATTGAGGCTCGCCTCAAGTCTCAGGAAGCAACAGCCTTGGCTAGAAAAACAGGCGAAACAAAGCTCGCCGATCTACTCAAGGGTAGCGATGATAAAGTGGCTTGGGCTTTAGTCAAGAATGTCTCGCGCATGCAAGGGCGCCAGGTGCCACCGGCTTCCGTACAGGCGATTTTCAAAGCGGATGTTAATAAACTGCCAGCTTATGTTGGTGTCGAGACGGGAAATGGCAACTACATGCTCTACAAGATCATGAAAGTCAGCCAATCCGATAAAGTTGACGACAACAAACGCAAGCTATTGCAGCGGGAATACAGCACCATGGCTGCACAGGAAGACTTCGCCGCATACCTTGCCGGCTTGCGCTCACGCTATAAAGTCGATATCAACAAAACGGCACTTGAAGCAAAAGATCGTCCGTAGATCGTAAAAAATCTTCGGGCATAAAAACGCCGGTCGGGAATTTAATCCGGGCCGGCGTTTTTTTATGTCTGGTTTTTTTATGCCGGTAGCGGGTCGGGGTTGCCTAGTGCGGTGGTGTTCAGACCGCCATCAACGTACATGATTTCAGCAGTAATCCCGCTTGCCAGGTCGGAGAGCATGAATGCTGCAGCATTGCCGACTTCATCAATCGTGATATTGCGCCGGAGCGGGGCATTGTGTGCGTTATAGGCGAGCAATTTTGAGAAATTGCCAATGCCGGAAGCCGCCAGTGTCTTGATCGGACCCGCTGAAATCGCATTGGCACGAATGCCTTGCGGCCCCAGGCAGAAAGCCAGGTAGCGAGTCGCTGCTTCAAGGCTGGCCTTGGCCAGCCCCATGGTGTTGTAGTTCGGTAAGGTGCGTTCGGCGCCGAGATAAGAAAGGGCAAGGACTGCTGCATTGTTCCCTTTCAGGAGCATTGGGCGGGCGGCTTTGACGAGTGCAGGGTAACTATACGAGGAGACGTCGTGCGCCATCCGGAAAGATTCCCGGGTGATGCCGTCCAGGAAATCGCCTTCAATGGCTTCCTTGGGGGCGAATGCGATTGAGTGGACAAGTCCGTCCAGTCCTTCCCATTCCTTGCCAAGTTCGGCGAAGAGGGTGTCAATCTGACTGTCTTCTGCAACGTCGCACGGGTACACCCGCGTGCTGCCAAATTCATTGGCAAACTTGCCGACACGATCCTGAAAGCGTTCATTCTGATAGGTGAAGGCCAGTTGAGCACCTTCGCGATGGCAGGCTTTGGCGATTCCATAGGCGATTGAATGCTTGGACAGCAGGCCGGTGATGAGAATGCGCTTGTCTGCGAGGAATCCCATGGGTTCTCCCATAACTATATTTGGTGGGGTTTCTGTACGAATTAAATTTTCTTTGACTAATCATTATAGAGGAAATCACTCACTACGCTGACTAAGCAAAGCGCTTGCGAGGCAAAAACATCCTGCTTCGCGCTACACTTCGCCCCATGCTTTTTTTTCGCTACATCTCTCTGTCTCTGCTTTCTCTGCTTGCCGCCTGTAGCAGCGAGCAGAACGATCCCTATCCGTCTGCCGAGCGCGGGCAGAACATTCTCTATTCGGCGTTCAGCGAGCGCCCCAAGCATCTTGATCCGGTGCAGTCCTACACCGAAGATGAAATCACTTTTACGGCGCAGGTTTATGAGCCGCCGCTGCAATATCACTATCTCAAGCGGCCTTATACGTTGATTCCGGGGAGTGCCGCTGCCGTGCCGGTACCGCGTTATTACGATGCCGCCGGGCGTGAGTTGCCCGCCGATGCACCGGACAGTGCCATTGCGCACAGCGTTTATGAGATTCGGATCAAGCCGGGCATTCGCTATCAGCCGCATCCGGCGTTTGCGGTAGATGACGCAGGTAAAGCGGTTTACGGCGATCTGGATCGTGACAAATTACGTGGCATTGAGCGTCTGGCTGATTTCAGGCAGTCGGGTAGCCGTGAGCTGACGGCGGATGACTTTATCTACGAGATTAAGCGGCTGGCGCATCCGCGCCTGCATTCGCCGATTTTTGGGATGATGGCCGAGCATATTGTTGGCCTCAAAGAACTTGGCGCTGCTTTGCAAAAGGAAGCCAAGGCGCGTGCTGAAAAAGGTGAGCAGGCCGACGCGTGGCTTGACCTTGACCGTTTTGCGCTTGATGGCGTAACGCGGGTGGATTCCCATACTTACCGGATCAAACTGCGCGGCAAGTATCCGCAATTTCTTTACTGGCTGGCGATGCCTTTCTTTGCGCCGGTACCGCGTGAAGTGGATCGTTTCTACAGCCAGCCCGGCATGGCTGAAAAGAATCTTACGCTGGACTGGTATCCGGTCGGCACCGGCCCCTTCATGCTGACGCAGAATAATCCGAACAGCCGCATGGTGCTTGAGCGCAATCCGAATTTTTACGGTGAGGCTTACCCCTGCGTCGGTGAAGCGGAGGATGCCGCAGCGGGCTTGCTGGCGGATTGTGGCAAGCCCATGCCTTTCATCGACAAGGCGATTTTTGTTCGTGAAAAAGAGAGCATCCCTTACTGGAACAAGTTTTTGCAGGGGTATTTTGATGCCTCGGGGATTTCTTCCGACAGCTTCGATCAAGCGGTGCGCATGAATGTGGGCGGTGACGTGCAGCTATCGGATGAAATGCGCGACAAGGGAATCCGCCTGCTGACCAGCGTGCGCGCTTCAACCTATTACATGGGCTTCAACCTGCTTGATCCGGTGGTTGGCAGCCTCTCCGAGCCGGCGACCAAGTTGCGGCAGGCCTTGTCGATTGCGATTGATCAGGAAGAATTCATTTCGATCTTCATGAACGGGCGTGGCATTGCGGCAAACAGCCCCTTACCACCGGGGATTTTTGGCTATGGCGAGGGCGAGGCCGGCCGGAATCCTGTGGTCTACGACTGGGTGGATGGCCAAGCGCGGCGCAAGCCGATTAGCGTGGCGAAGAAGTTGCTGGCCGAAGCCGGTTGGCCGAACGGGCGCGATGCGAAGACCGGCGAGCCGCTGGTGCTCAACCTCGACACCACGAGCGGCGGCATGGGCGACAAGTCACGGCTCGACTGGCTGACGCGGCAGTTTGCCAAGCTCGACATTCAG
>CAJBIL010000033.1 GCA_903953145.1 uncultured beta proteobacterium | reverse complement strand
GAGTCGCACGGCGTCAAGGTGTTGATTGACCCGAAGAGCTTGCCGTATCTCGAAGGCACGGAGCTGGATTACACGCGTGAGGGCTTGAACGAAGGTTTCCGCTTCAATAATCCGAACGTGAAAGATGCCTGCGGCTGCGGCGAAAGTTTTAATGTTTGATGCTTGCCGGGGCGTTGTTGCAGCACACATGCCGTACTAATCGTACTGTCTGCGTGTGCTGCGCCTAGCCCCGGCTTCGCTTAACCGTATTTGCGGTCTGAAGCGTCGATAACCCCAATGAATTTTTCCGACGATCATTTTGCGCTGTTCGAGTTGCCGCATGCTTTCCGGCTGGATTTGGGCGCGCTGGATTTGCGTTACCGTGAAATTCAGGCCAAGGTGCATCCGGATAAATTTGCCCATGCCGGGGATGCCGAGAGACGGCTTTCATTGCAATGGGCGACCCGGGTGAATGAGGCTTATCAGACGCTGAAGAAGCCGTTGCCGCGTGCGAAATATCTGTTGCATCTGGCCGGGCAGGATGTCGGTGCCGAGAACAATACGGCGATGCCGATGGATTTTCTGATCGAGCAGATGGAATGGCGCGAGGCAGTGGCTGAAGCGCGTGCAGCGGGTAATCATCACGAACTTGAGCATCTGCATCACCGTTTGAAGCACGATATCAGCGAGCGATTCGAGGAGCTTGCTGCGCTGTTTGATGCGCCGCAGGATCATGTGCAGGCAACGGATCGTGTTCGCCGGCTGATGTTTCTCGATAAACTGCTGTTCGAGATTGATGACGCGATAGCAGCGATTGACGAGTAATTGTAATTAATGACCGTTTTTAAGAACTGAACAGGACCCAAGTTTCATGGCGCTTTTGCAGATTGCAGAACCCGGCGAATCCGCCGCACCGCACCAGCACAAGCTGGCGGTGGGTATTGACCTCGGCACGACCAATTCACTGGTTGCTACCGTGCGCAGCAGCCTGTCGGTTGTTCTGACGGATGAACTGGGGCGGCCGTTATTGCCATCGGTGGTTCGTTATACCGCCGGCGGCGCGCCGGAAGTCGGCTTTGCAGCGCAGGAGCAGCAGTCGGTTGATCCGCGCAACACGATCGTTTCCGTCAAGCGGTTTATGGGGCGTGGTATTGAAGACATCGCCCATCGCGAGTCCCTGCCTTACGAATTTGAAACGTCGCCGGGCATGGTGCGTTTGCACACCGCCGCTGGCGTAAAAAGCCCGGTGGAAGTGTCGGCCGACATTTTGCGCACCTTGCGCTTGCGTGCCGAGGCCGCGCTGGGCGGTCAACTGGTCGGCGCGGTGATCACCGTGCCCGCGTATTTCGACGATGCGCAGCGCCAGGCCACCAAGGATGCCGCCAAACTAGCCGGGCTGTCGGTTTTGCGCCTGCTCAACGAGCCGACGGCGGCGGCGGTGGCCTACGGGCTGGATAACGCCGCCGAGGGCGTTTATGCCGTTTATGATTTGGGCGGCGGGACGTTTGACATCTCGATCCTCAATCTTTCCAAGGGCGTTTTCGAGGTGCTATCCACGGGTGGCGATTCTGCGCTGGGGGGAGACGACTTCGATCAGCGGATTTTCTGCTGGATCATCGAAGCCGCCAAACTCAAGCCTTTGTCGATCGAAGATTCCCGCCTGCTCCTGACCCGTGCGCGTGAAGCCAAGGAATACCTGACCTTCCACGGCGTTGCGCCGGTGACAGCACGCCTGAATAGCGGCGAAGTGGTTGACCTGAAACTGACCACCGAGATATTTACTGAAATCAGCCAGACGCTGGTTGCCAAGACGATTCAGCCGGTTAAAAAAGCGCTGCGCGATGCCGGCTTGTCGGTGTCCGAGGTCAAGGGCGTGGTCATGGTCGGCGGCGCCACACGGATGCCGCAAGTGCAGCGTGCCGTCGGCGAGTTTTTCAAGCAGGATCCGCTGAACAATCTCGATCCCGACAAAGTGGTCGCCCTCGGTGCCGCGATGCAGGCCAATCTGCTGGCCGGCAACCGTGCAGCGGGGGATGACTGGCTGCTGCTGGATGTGATTCCGCTGTCGCTCGGTCTGGAGATGATGGGCGGTCTGGTCGAAAAGGTAATTCCGCGTAATTCAACGATCCCGGCCGCGCGGGCGCAGGAATTCACCACGTTTCGTGATGGTCAAACCGCGCTTGCCGTGCATATCGTGCAGGGTGAGCGCGAGATCGTGACGGATTGCCGTTCGCTGGCGCGCTTTGAGTTGCGCGGCATTCCGCCCATGGTGGCGGGCGCAGCGCGTATCCGCGTGACTTTTCAGGTCGATGCTGATGGTTTGCTGGCCGTTTCTGCCCGCGAAGAGAGCACCGGCGTTGAAGCCAGCGTCACCGTCAAGCCTTCTTACGGCCTCTCGGATGATGAGATCGCCGGTATGCTCAAGGATTCAATGGCGCACACCCGCGATGATGCCCAGCGCCGCGCATTGAAAGAAGCGCAGGTCGAAGCGCAACGCTTGATCGAGGCGGTGCAGTCGGCGCTTAAAACCGACGGCGAGTTGCTGTCGCCCGTGCAGCTGACCAAAGTGGAAACAGCGATTGCCAATTTGCAGGCCACCGCCATTGGCGAAAACCGTCGCCACATCACGCTGGCGATGGACGATCTCGAAGCAGAAACCAAGGAGTTCGCTGCCCAGCGAATGAATAAATCCATCCACAATGCGTTTGCCGGCAAGCGCATCGAGGAGCTTGAAGAAGTCGCCGGTTCGGCGAAAGGCAAAGAGGGATGCGCATGACCCAGATTATCGTTTTACCGCACATCGAGTTGTGCCCGGAAGGCGCCGTGATTGAGGCCGAAGCCGGCAAGTCAATTTGCGAAAACCTGCTTGAAAACGGCATTGCCATTGAACACGCCTGCGAAATGTCGTCTGCGTGCACCACTTGCCACGTCGTGATTCGTGAGGGCTTCGGTAAGCTCGAACCTTCCGAAGAGCTAGAGGACGATCTGCTGGATCGCGCCTGGGGGCTTGAGCCGAACTCGCGGCTTTCCTGTCAGGCGATGGTTAATGATTCACCGCTAGTCGTTGAAATCCCGCGTTACTCGATCAACATGACCAAAGAGGGAAAACACTAGGAGATGCTGCGATGAAATGGACCGACATCAACGACATCGCCATCGAACTGACCGAGGCGCACCCCGAGGTTGATCCGACACGGATCAACTTTGTCGACCTGATGACCTGGGTGATGGCGCTGCCAGCGTTCAATGACGACCCGAAGCACTGCGGCGAAAAAATCCTTGAAGCCATCCAGCAAGCCTGGATCGACGAGCAGGAATAACGCCATGATGCCCAACGATTTTGGCGGTGTGCAGCACAATGTCCTCGGCGGCCCGCTGGGCACCTGTAGCGACAAGCCACTGACTGGTTTTTTCCGTGATGGCTGCTGCAATACCTCGCCGGAAGACGTCGGCAATCACACCGTCTGCGTAGTCTTGACCGCTGAATTTCTGGCATTTTCCAAAGCACGCGGCAACGACCTGATGACGCCGCGCCCGGAATACGACTTCCCCGGCCTCAATCCCGGAGAACGCTGGTGTCTGTGCGCTGCCCGCTGGCGTGAAGCCCTGGCCGCCAACTGCGCGCCG
>CAJBIL010000032.1 GCA_903953145.1 uncultured beta proteobacterium | reverse complement strand
TGGTTGCCGGGCTGAACCCCCATGCCGGCGAGGGCGGCTATCTGGGGCGCGAAGAAATCGAAGTGATTAGCCCGGTGCTTGAAAAGCTACGCGCGGAAGGAATGACGCTGATCGGCCCGCTCCCCGCCGATACCATGTTCACGCCGCCGATGCTGGCGCAGGGCGATTGCGTGCTGGCCATGTATCACGATCAGGGGCTGACGGCGCTCAAATACGCCAGCTTTGGTAACGGCATCAACGTCACGCTCGGCTTGCCGATTATCCGAACCTCGGTCGATCACGGTACGGCACTAACCCTGGCCGGCACCGCTCAGGCATAGCCGGGGAGCCTGTTTGTCGCGGTTGAGCAGGCGATTGAAATGAGCCGAATGAGCGTGACGCAGCGGAGCGCAACATGAGCAAACACATCGCGCGCAAGCGCTTTGGTCAGAACTTTTTGGTTGATCAGCAGGTGATCGCCGATATTGTCAATGCAGTTGCGCCACAGCGAGGCGATTGCGTGGTCGAGATTGGCCCCGGCCTCGGTGCGCTGACAGATCCACTGGTCAAACGGCTTGATCATCTGCAAGTCGTCGAGATCGACCGTGACATCATTGCGCGCTTGAAAAAACGTTATCCGGCAGAAAAACTGACCATTCACGAAGGTGATGCACTGACGTTTGACTTTGGCGCACTGACCAGCCAGTCGGGCGTGCAAATGCACATTGTCGGCAACCTGCCGTACAACATCTCAACGCCCCTGCTGTTCCATCTCGCCGGCTTTGCCGAGCAGGTGCGCGACATGCATTTCATGCTACAAAAAGAAGTTGTCGAGCGCATGGTAGCCATGCCGGGAACCAACGATTTCGGTCGGCTTTCGGTCATGTTGCAATACCGTTTCGTGATGGACTGGCTGCTTGACGTACCGCCCGAGTCCTTTGAACCGGCGCCGAAAGTCGATTCCGCCGTGGTCCGCCTGATTCCCCGCCCGGCGGCCGAACTGACGGTGCGCGACGAGCCACGTTTTGCCGCACTGGTCAGCGCCGCGTTCGGCCAGCGCCGCAAGATGTTGCGCAACAATCTGAAGGGTATTCTCGACGATACCGCTTTCGCCGCGCTCGGCATTTTGCCCACTGCGCGCGCTGAAGACCTGTCAGTCGAAGACTACATCCGCATCGCCAACAGCCTGCAATAACCACCGACGTGAAAACGGCGCACCTGATAGCGCGCCGTTTTTGTCGAACAAATCTGCTTCGTTCAGTCTTTCTTCATCGGGCAGGTGTTCATCCCCAGCAGCGTATAGGCCGGGCAAAAGCCGGTGACCGCCGTCAGCAAAGGCACAACGCCGATCCACGCCCACACCGGGCCACCGCCCACTAACGCCCAGGCGACCAGCCCCAGACCAACGACCAGACGCAGAATTTTATCGATACCGCCGACGTTTGATTTCATGATTTGCTCCGTAAAGGGTTGTCAGTAACAACGCCAAGATACGCCTGACCAATGCGGGTGTCTGTAACCCAGGTCACACAAGGGCGAGGTGCTGATTCTAAAAAGTCGTTTTGACATCATGGCTGGAAGGCGCATGAATAGGCGGTCTACCTCAACGATTGCCTGAAGACCCGCGTATTTGCTGCTTCTTCAGCGATGCATTGTTGTAGATGATGGTTTTGTGAGCCTTGCAGGGTGATTACTCCTTTTTACGCTGTTTGAACGTCAACGAAAAAGCCCGCCGAAGCGGGCTTTTTTATCTCAGGCGCTGCGATCAGTAGCCGATGCAAACCGTGTATTGGGTTGCGTCTGCGACTGAGGCTTGGGCGACGTTTGCACCGAGACCCGTGGCAGCGAAAGCCGCATTGGTGAATACGCGGACGGTGCCAGTGGTTGAATCCCCGTCATCCATTGTCGTATCGAGTTGTTTGGCAAAACGTCCGGGAATCAAACCTGAGCAGGCAAAGAAAGTACCGTTCCAGCCAGCCATCGGCGCCAGTCCTTGAACACCAATCCGACCGCCTTCGGCGTTACGCGGGACAAATGCGGCAAGACCCGTTGCGCCACTGAAGGTGGTTGAGCCAACGGCCAGGTTGGCCAGGCGAATGTGTTGCCAGAAGAGAAAGCTTTCCTCCGTGGTGATTTCGGAATCCCACAGGCCGTCGATGACGCCATTACCACGGGTGCCGTTTGTCGTCGCCGTTGTACCACCCACCCGCGTTGCATCGCGGTCATCGCCTGGCAGTGAGCGGAAACGATCCTGATAGCCGTAGATAAAGGTAGGAATGGAGCGGAAATCGTTGGCCAGGCTTTTGACTTTCGCGCTGTTGATCAACTCCTGCCCCTTCAGCACCCCGCCAAGCAGCAGGCCGATGATGACGAGTACAATGGCAATTTCTACCAGCGTGAAGCCCGATTGTTGTTTGTTCATTTTATGATCCCCTTACTATGACGTTAGTGATAGTTAGACTAATGCAGGTTCCATGCCAGCTTTTGCGGGCCAAATTCGCCAGTTTTCTGCGCAAATCTGTCCGTTTCTCGACACTTCTGTTCAAAGTTGGATGCATGAGGGCACGATCTGACATTTTTTGTGCAGTTACCGGGGGCGCTGCATGAATGCGCTACATCAATTCGGGGTGACCCTGCGCGACCGGCAGCGCTGGGTGCTGATTGCCTTGCTGGCGGTGCTGCATACGGGTTTTCTGGCGGGTACGGAGACGGCGGTTGGCATGATGTGCTGGCTGGTCGATGTCGGTTTATTTCTGCTCTGGCAGCCGTTCATTCATACCGAACGGAAAATCGACCCGGGTGGGCTGGGTGCGATTATTGTCGTGCTGGCCGGTGGCGTCTGGTTTTTTGGTGGCTGGCTCCTGATCTTCTGGGTTGCCGGGCTGGCTGCGCTGGTTGGCGGTCGTGTGATGTTTATCGACCATCGCCCGACGCGGATTTTTTACCTGATCGCTTTCGCCTACCTGCTGGCGGCACTACTCGTCTGGCTGGTGCCAAAAATCGTTCCCGAT